>NZ_JAWPOH010000032.1:0-43796 GCF_037671525.1 Methylobacter svalbardensis | reverse complement strand
AAAGAAAATCTCAAATGGAGGTGCTGATTGAATTTATCAAAGCCTTGTTAGAGGATAAGAATCCTGCGGCTAAGCTCAAAGAATTGGCTGGACTTATTGATGAGGTTTTTCAGTTAATGCCTTCTGGCAAACATATGGTTGGGAGGGATTTGGGGCGTTTAGGGCCGACGGTTTCGCTACAGTACCGTGCTGCTGGATAATTTTCCAAGAATCAGGCTGCAAAAAATTTAAAAACTTGAACATCGAGTGAAATGGTCTCGCAGCCGCGGCGCTGGGATATCAAGTTCATCCGCAAATTCATGATCACCTTTGGCTTCGTCAGTTCGCTGTTCGATTTTATGACTTTCGGCCTGCTGTTGTTGCTGGATGTCTCTGTGGAACAATTTCGCACCGCCTGGTTTGTGGAATCGGTGGTTTCAGCCGCGTTAATCGTGTTTGTGGTGCGCAGCAGCAAACCGTTTTTTTCCACTCGTCCCGGAAAATACTTGGTCGCCGCAACGCTCACCATCGTTGCCGTCACCGTGGCGTTACCCTATACGCCGATCGCGCCGTTAATAGGTTTTGAGCCGCTGCCGCTGCGCTTACTCGGTTTGCTTGGCGTCATCGTTGCGCTCTATATCTCAACGGCTGAGATAGCAAAACACATTTTTTACCGTCTGGTGAAAATTTGACATCCTCTCCGCCCTAAGGCATAGCTATCTACACAACGTAAAACGCTAAGCAGGACGGGGGTTCTCATGCTCCAGAGACTAGAAAAGTTTTATCAACAAGGGCCTATTTTGCTAAACAAATTTAAAAATATTGGATATAGAAAATCACTCGTTACTGAGCCGCTTACATAGGTAAATAATATGATTAAGAAAAAAATAAAACTATGGGGGATCACCGCAGTGATACTGAGTTCTTTCAGTATGGCCTCTATGGCAGACGACTTGCTTCAGGATGCCGGTAGCTGGCTGCAAATCGTAGGCGAGGGCAGTTTGAAAGTCATCGACCCTAAACTGGAAAAAGGGCGTATCTGGTTGGAAGGCCAATCCCGCTTCGATGACGACTGGAATCATTGGAATCAAGGCGTGGTACGCGCGGCGGTAGGCTATTCGCTCAGCGACCGGGCAACTATCTGGGCTGGCTACACGTGGGTGCCTACCCAAAACGTCGGCAAGAGCACTATTTCTCAGCAAGATGTCTGGCCGGCGTTTCGTTATGTCTTACCCACCGATATAGGGACTTTCAGTTTTAGAACTCTATTCGAAAGCAACTTCATACAAGGCGATGATGTTCGTTTTAGACCTCGCCAGATGCTGCGGTTCATGCATCCTCTGGAGTTCGAGCCGCGTTTAAGCCTGATTACCTGGGACGAGTTTTTCATCCGGGTCAACTCAACCAAAATCGGCGGACAGGCCGGTTTTGATCAAAACCGTGCGTTTGCGGGCCTGGGTTGGACCTTCAACAAAAGCTTCCGGGCTGAAGCGGGTTATCTTAACCAGTATCTGGATGACGCCACCCACACCAATAACACCATGAATCACTTGGTTATAGGGTCGTTATTTATCAACTTTTAATTCCATCCTGTAACTTATTGATAGTTAATCTATGGGTTCGTTGATTCTCGATTTGGTCAACAAGATAGAACGTATAGTGAAAGATGATGCGATAATTAGAAACTTTAAGTCGTTCCAAAGAGAGCTCAATGAAACCAATTTTTTACCGTCCTGCCCAGCTGCGTGGCTTGGCCTTTCTGGGTTTGTTATTAATGGCTCTTGCCATACTCGGCGGCATGATCTGGCGGAATACACATCATTTTGAAACAGTTTTTTCTTATGTCAATTATTCGCACCGTATCCAAAACGTTTCGGTGGGCTTGCAACAATCATTGATTGAATATTTGACCGAAACGGCGTCGTATTCACATTCAAAGGCACTGACCAAAACTCTGGGTGAGATGGATGCGTTGATAACGAACAATAGCTATTTATCAACGGCGACCAGGACGAGTCTGGAAACGGTCAGGACTATGCTGGCAGATTTGCCCACATTACAAAAACAAGAACAGCATAACCGTCTGTTAGCGGTCCTTAAATTGATGAGCGAAACGCTGGATAACGAGGCCTTGCAGCGTGAAGAATTACTGGAAAACATTAGTCTGGATACCCAAACTGAATTGTATATAGCCCTGGCTATTTTTCTGGCGATATTGATTGTAGCGCTATTATTTTTTCGCTTCAGAATCCTGCATCCGTTAAATGATTTGAGGGAGTTGCTACAGCATTTGACCGAAGAAAATTTTACCCCGATCACCACCGATCATCTCGATCCGCTGCTGTTACCTGTGTTTGACAGTTATAACGAGATGGTTAACCATCTCGCGGAATTGGAAGAAGCCAATCGCTTGCATGCCCAATCACTGCAGCATGAGGTCAGGCTAGCCACGCAAGCCTTATTGGAACAGCAATACAGCTTGGCGAGAGCAGACCGGTTAGCGGCAATAGGAGAAGTCGCCGCGGAATTGGCGCACGAAATACGAAATCCACTAGCCGGGGTTCAAATGGCGGTTAGCAATTTACGCCGTGAAATTGATGACAAAGACCAACTGGAAAGGCTGGATTTGATTAATACTGAACTGAAAAGGATGGCAAGACTGCTTAATGATATGCTCGATCAGAGTCGTCATTCGCCGGAAGAAGCCACCACTTTGGATGTAAGGACGTTAATTCGGGATTTGGTAGCGTTGACTCGTTACCAGATTGCCGAATCCATATACTTGGAAATTGACGCTCCTTGCGCCTTACCTGTGCATCTGCCTGAGAGCGGGATACGACAAGCCTTGTTGAATTTGATACTGAATGCAGCCGATGCGCTTGAAGGTAATCCCGGAACTATCCATATCAAGGCGCACACCAGCAGGCAGGGATTACGCATCGATGTGCAGGATGATGGTGTCGGTTTTTCCCAAGATATGCTGGAGCATGGTATCCGACCCTTTCTCACCAGTCGTCAACGCGGCACCGGGTTAGGGTTGGCAATGGTGCAACGCTTTGTAAAAGATGTGGGCGGTACCATCAGTCTAGCCAATCAACCGACCCATGGCGCATGCGTATCCATATTGTTGCCCAATGAGTGCATAGTCAGAGATAAATCATGATAGAAACCCTGCTCATCATTGAAGATGAAAAATTGTTAGGTTCCGAGTTGTCCCGTCATTATCGGCAGTCCGGTTGGGAAGTGGTGCTGGCTATCAATCTGGCCGAGGCCAGGGAATTATTGCTGAATAAGAAAATAGAACCGTTATTAATTCTTTCCGATATGAATTTGCCGGATGGTAATGCGCTGGATTTTATGGAAAAGATCCAAGGAAAGATCGACAATACCGAATGGTTGTTCCTAACCGGCTACGGCAATGTGCCGGATTCGGTCAGGGCATTACGGCTGGGCGCTTATGATTTCCTGGAAAAGCCCTGTGATCTGGATCGACTTGATTTGATCGTCGCCAGTGCTGCGCGTAGTGCGTCCATCCAACGAAGGGTTGTCGATCAAACCAAGCACCGGCACCGGCGTTATTCGCCGGATGCTTATGTCGGCCACAGTCAACAGGCGCAGGGCATACGACAGCTATTGGCAAAATTGACGCAAGTGCCGTTCAGCGCCCTGATTATCGGCGGAGAGAGCGGCACCGGCAAAGGCTTGGCGGCGCGTATTTTACACTATGGTAGTTCCCGCGCCCAGCAACCGATGATTGAAGTGAATTGTGCGGCGTTGCCACGGGAGTTGCTGGAATCGGAATTATTCGGCCATGAACCCGGTGCATTTACCGGAGCCGCAGGACGGCATCGCGGTTTGCTCGAACAAGCCGATGGCGGCACCTTGTTCATGGACGAAATCGGCGAAATGCCGCTGGATTTACAGGCCAAACTGCTCAAAGTGATTGAAGACCACAAAGTCCGGCGCTTGGGTGGGGAAAAGGAAATTCAGGTCGATGTGCAGATCGTCGCCGCAAGCAACCGTGATCTGGAAAAAATGGCCCAGTACGGCAGCTTTCGCGCTGATTTATACCATCGCTTAAGCGTGTTCAAGCTGATCTTGCCGCCGCTACGCGAGGCGGTAGAAGATTTGGACGAGCTGGTGCCCTTATTTGTTGCCGAGTACAACGCTAAAGCAGGACGGCAGGTTAAAGCCATACCCGATGCGGTGTGGAACAAGTTGAAAGTGCATTACTGGCCGGGCAATGTCAGAGAGTTGCGTAACGTGATCGAACGTTGCGTATTATTCTCCGAGGGGTCGATCTTTCCGGGGCAATGGCTGCAATTGCCCGGACAACCTTCCTCAGAGGCAGTGCAAACCGAGCAAGGCATTTGGTTGCCCTTGGATGGCAGCATGGCACTGGATGATATGGATTGCTTTATTATCAAGACAGCACTGGAGCGAGCGGATAATAACCTGACCGCCGCAGCCAGAGACCTTGGAGCCACCCGGGAAACACTACGCTATCGGGTGCGGAAATATCATTTGAAAATTGCTGATTGATGTTGATCAATTTATCATTGCTCAACAATAACACTCATTCCTTGTGCCTGCTCTTCGATTGATTCTGCTGCTGTGGCGGCTTGCTCGGACATCATGGTGGTGGAGTTGAACATATTCTGCTTGATCAGCCATAACAGACTGATGGCTAATCAGGCTATTGCAACGGCGTTGCCAACTTGCGCTGGATAGCCTCGATAGGCGGGCAAGTAGTTTGAGCGGTGCTATAGCAGAGATTAAATACTGATCCAATGATCAGTGGTATTGAGGTTAGTTATGATCATGATCGGTTTTGTTTTCCTATCATTACCGATATTAAGCAATTATTAGGTTCATTTTACATTGGAAGAGGCTTGGCTTCGCCTTTTACCGATATTTACGATAGAATGACAAATATGAATCGGTAAGCTATAAGGGATGTTGCCTTTTGCTGAAAGTTAAAATCATCCTACGGGATAATTGTAATAACGTTTAAGTAACCAATATGGAGAAAAGTTATGTCCTGGAATGAGCCTGGCGGTGATAAAAAAGACCCCTGGAGCGGTCGTGGCGGCCAAAAAGGTCCACCTGATCTAGATGAAGCAATACGTTCATTGCAAGAAAAGTTAAGCGGCTTTTTTGGCGGTGGCAATGAGGGGGGTGACAGATCATCCGGTATTCCTCCTTTGAAAAGTCTGGGTTTTCTCATATTAGGTGCAGTAGTAATATGGGGATTAAGCGGCTTTTATATTGTCAATGAAGGTACGCATGGTGTTGAAACCCGTTTTGGCAAGTATGTGGCGACAACTCAGTCTGGGTTGAACTGGCATTTTCCTGCACCTATCGAACAGGTTGAGGTTGTTGATGTTAAGCAGCAACGGTATATCGAAGTAGGTTATCGTAGTGGCGGTAGTGAGCAAGTTGTTGGTTCGGTACCTAAAGAAGCGCTAATGCTGACTAAAGATGAAAATATTGTCGATGTGCGTTTGGCCGTACAGTATCAGGTTAAAGACGCAAAGGATTTTGTTTTCAATGTAGTCAATCCTGCAGCCACCTTGAAACAGGTTACTGAAAGCGCGCAACGTGGCGTGGTCGGCAGTAGCAACATGGACTTTGTGTTGACCGAAGGCCGTAGCGAGGTTGTGGCTCAGATTAAAAAGGAAATACAGTATGTTATGGATAGTTATAAGTCCGGCATCCATATTACCAGTGTTAACCTGCAGGATGCGCAACCACCTGAGCAGGTACAAAACGCATTTGAAGACGCCATTAAGGCGCGTGAAGATGAACAACGCTCAATTAACGAGGCGGAAGCCTACTCTAATGATGTCGTGCCGAGAGCGCGCGGTGCTGCCGCCAGAAAGATGCAGGAAGCCGAGGGTTATAAAGAACGGGTTATTGCTCAAGCGGAAGGTGAGTCCAGTCGTTTTTCCAAATTACTTGCGGAGTATACTAAAGCGCCGGACGTGACCAGAAAACGCCTTTATATCGAGTCTATGGAATCCGTATTAGGCGAAACCAATACCGTGATGGTTGACGTTAAAGGCAGCAATAATATGCTTTATTTGCCATTGGATAAAATGATCCAGCATCAGCCTCCGATTCAAGAAACTAATATTCCTCCTCCAAGTGCGACAGGTCAACCTTATCAAACAGGGGTTGAGCCGCCAGCACAATCCGTTGGGCGAACTTCATCTCGCGGTCGCGACGCAAGGGGACGATAATGATACAGAATAAAATATTGATAGGTCTGGCTGCCTTGTTGTTTGTCGGTATGATGTGCATATTTAGCGTCAGTGAAACAGAAAGGGCAATTAAGTTTCGTTTAGGTGAGATTATAAAAAGCGATTACGAAGCCGGATTGCATTTTAAATTGCCGTTTATCAATAATGTAAAAAAATTTGATAAACGCATTCAAACGATGGATGCCAAACCTGAACGTTTTTTAACCGCGGAAAAGAAGAACGTTATTGTTGATTCTTTTGTTAAATGGCGTATCGGCGATGTAGGCACTTTTTATACCGTTGTTGCCGGTGATATAGATCAGGCTAATTTACGACTGGATCAAATTGTTAAAGACGCTTTCCGGGGCGAATTCGGTAAGCGGAATATCAAGCAATTGGTTTCAACCGATCGTCAGACTATTCGTGAAATTTTGATTAAAAACGCCAGGCCACTTGCTGCTGATTTGGGTATGGAAATTATTGATGTTCAGGTCATGCGCATTGATTTGCCGAGCGAAGTCAGTAGTTCTGTGTACCGCAGAATGGAAGCGGAACGTGAGCGAGTTGCCCGTGAGTTCCGCTCGCAAGGTGCGGAAGCCGCAGAAAGAATTCGTGCCGATGCCGATAGGCAACGGGTTGTTATTATGGCCAACGCGTTCCGAGATGCAGAAATGCTTCGTGGTGAGGGTGATGCCAAGTCTGCTGAAATCTACGCCAAAGCGTATGGCGCCGATACTGAATTCTTTACGTTCTATCGTAGTTTGAATGCCTATAAAAAGACTTTTTCAAGTTCAAGCATGATGGTGCTTGATCCTGATTCCGACTTCTTTAGATATTTTAAACAGCAGAAATAAGATTCTCAAGATCTTAGAGACGGTGAAAACCATTCGTTTTTAGAGCAACACATGAATAACCACGGAGAACACAGAGAGCACGGAGTTTATAATATATTGATTCATCATGATTATATTCTCCGTGTCCTTGGTGTTCTCCGTGGTAAATGATTTTTTGCCTTGATTTGGATAAAACTTTCACAGTTTCTTTTTAGCTTGGGAACCCGTAACCAACGCTCCGCATGCGGGGCGTTTTGTTTGAGTGGACATATAAAACATGCAACAAAAAGACTCTTGGCTTTTGCCCGACGGCATAGAAGAGATTTTGCCGGAAGAGGCTAAGCATCTTGAAAGCTTGCGCCGTAAGATATTGGATACCTTTGCTTGCTGGGGATATGAGTTAGTTATCCCCCCTTTCATCGATTATCTGGATTCGTTGTTGACCGGGTCAGGACATGATCTGGAATTGCAAACCTTCAAACTGACCGATCAGATTAGCGGCGAAATGCTGGGAGTGAGGGCGGATATGACGCCACAGGTTGCCAGAATCGATGCGCATAATCTTAATGCGGAATGGCCGACCCGTCTTTGTTATACAGGCACTATTTTGCACACCAAGGGCGATCCGCTGGAAAAAACCAGAAGTCCGATGCAGATAGGCGCCGAGCTTTATGGCCATGCCGGTAAGGAAAGCGATGTAGAAGTTATCCGCTTGATGCTGGAAATGCTGGCGATCAGCGGATTGCAAAATGTGCATCTTGATTTGGGCCATGTCGGCATTTATCGGGCACTGTCAAAACAGGCAGGATTATGTGACACACAGGAAGCCGAATTGTTTGACGTGTTGCAGCGCAAGGCCAGACCGGAGCTTCAGGAGTTGATGGCCGGGTACAGCATCGCTGATGAGCTTAAAGCTATGTTCCTGAAATTACCGGAATTGAATGGCGGCAAAGAAACCATAGTCAGAGCCCAAGCCGTTTTATTGACGGCAAATGATGAAGTCAAGCAGGCTTTAGCGGATTTGGAAGCGATTGCGGAAAAATTATCGGCCAGTTTTCCATCATTACCGATTAGTTTCGATTTGGCTGAATTGCGTGGTTATCATTACCATACGGGCATTGTTTTTGCGGCTTTCGTGCCGTCGGTAGGCAGGGAAATAGCCAGAGGTGGTCGCTATGACAATATAGGTGCTATTTTTGGACGTGCGCGTGCTGCGACCGGCTTTAGTGCGGACCTGAAAGTATTATCGGCATTAGGCAAAACAGCCTATCAAAAAGAACAGCGAGCCTTGATTTATGCTCCGTATTTAGACGATGCCGCACTAAATGAAAAAATCAGGGATTTACGCGCCGAGGGACTAGCCGTTGTTCAGCAACTACCGGGGCAAACCGGAACAGCACAAGAACTCAGGTGCACAGCTATCTTGGAACAAGATCATCAAAACTGGTTCGTAAGAACCTTATCCTCGGCAACGGCTCCATGCGTTGCTCTACCTCCTGCATCCTTGCAGTCGTAATTTGGAATAATTATGGGAAAAAATGTTGTTGTCATCGGTACTCAATGGGGTGACGAAGGTAAAGGTAAGCTGGTTGATCTGTTAACGGAACAAGCGGAAGCCGTTATCCGTTTTCAGGGCGGTCATAATGCAGGTCACACGCTGGTTATACAGGGGAAAAAGACGGTTTTGCATCTTATTCCGTCCGGTATACTCAGGGAAAGCGTTCAATGCATGATCGGCAATGGCGTCGTTTTATCGCCCACTGCCTTGCTGGAAGAAATTGAATTGTTGGAAAAAGCCGGTATTCCGGTTAGAAATCGTTTGCTGATCAGTGAAGCTTGCACATTGATATTGCCGGTTCATATAGCCATTGATCAGGCGCGTGAAAAAGCCCGCGGCAACAAGGCGATTGGTACGACCGGGCGTGGTATAGGGCCAGCGTACGAAGACAAAGCGGCAAGAAGAGGTATGCGTGCCGGCGACTTTTTAAATCCAACGGTTTTTGCCGAAAGGTTTAAGGAGCTGGTCGATTATCATAACTTTATGCTGACCCATTATTATCATGCTGAAGCCGTCGATTATCAAAAGGCGCTTAATGAAGCGCTGAGTCTTGGTGAACAAATCAAGCCCATGTTGACTGATGTGAGCGAGAAACTGTACCAACTTCAAGATCAAGGCAAAAACCTGTTATTTGAAGGCGCACAAGGCGCTCTACTGGATATAGATCACGGCACATTTCCTTATGTGACTTCGTCCAGTACCACAGCGGGCGGTGCGGCTACCGGTACCGGCATCGGACCTCTAGATCTCGACTATGTGCTGGGTATTACCAAAGCCTATTCGACACGCGTAGGTAACGGCCCTTTTCCGACCGAATTGCATGATGCGAACGGTGATCACCTGGGTACGGTCGGCCATGAGTTTGGCGCTACCACCGGGCGCAAGCGTCGCACCGGCTGGTTTGACGCGGTCGCGATGCGCAAATCCGCAAAAATGAATAGTCTGAGCGGCATTTGTTTAACTAAGCTCGATGTGCTTGATGGTCTGGAAAAGGTCGGTATTTGTACCGCCTATAAACTTAACGGTGTCATTACCGAAACCGCGCCTTTAGGCGCAGATCAGTATGAAGAATGTCAGGCGATAATTGAACACATGCCGGGCTGGACGGGAACGACGGCCGGTGTAACCGATTACAATGCGCTGCCGGACAACGCCAAAGCCTATATCAACAGAATTGAAGAGCTGATAGGCGTCAAGATTACTATCTTGTCAACCGGCCCCGATAGAGACGAAACAATTATCCTGGAACATCCGTTCGCTTGAGCGACTGTTACAGAGAGACTAATGACCTGGAGATGACATGGCTGAAACTGTAGATGAATTGACTGTAACATATGAAGATGGCGGTATTGAGACAGTTAAGGAGCTGGACAAGAAAGTGCTGACCAAAGGTGCCTGGGCTACGATTATGTACCGTTATCAGGACTGGAATCGTGCCAAAGAAGAATACGGCCCTGATAAATACACTATACGTCGTTACCAGAAGCAAAATGGCGAGTACAAGCAAAAATCAAAGTTCAATATTTCCAGTAAAGACCAGGCGAAAGCTATTATCGAGGCGCTGGAAGATTGGATTAAATTGGATTGATTGTATAACGAGCCAGAAAGATTCTGTCTGTTTAAGGTTATCGATCGGGCCGGGGTTTGTAACCTCGGTCCTAATGTTTGCTATCTCAGGATGTTCGCTGCAAAGTATCCGATTTTGTGAGGTGTCAAACGTTATGGATGAGGTAGATAGCCCAATACTGCTTTCAAAAATGTAATTAATCCATAGATTACAACTAGGCTGCATTATTAAAGGTGATGATGACTAACGGTCATTGGCAAACAAAAACGAAAGAGACAACCCAGGGCGATTAAACATAGACCCAAATCACTTACTTTACTGATCGTGCCAAGTAACTATACATTCCTGATGCTTTGATTTTAGTTATTTTATTTTTTCGGTAGCCGTATTAGTGTCAAGTCCCGCATGATCATATTAAGCTGGACAACCCAATAGCTCAAAGGATGGGGCATCGGTCATTTTCAAGAAAATATGCGGACTTTCTGTTTAAGCAGATACTTGCTGCCAACGCAACCTATCCAACAAAAATACCGCCACCCCCGCGCCGCTGGTATCGGCGATCCAATCGGCAACATCCGAAAAACGACCTTCAACAAAAGACTGATGCCACTCATCTGATATGCCGTATAAACTGCAAAAGGTAACGCTGATTAAAGCAAGTACAATAGGTCGATTAAGCAGGTGATTAAAACTGCGCCATGCCAACACAGCCATTATAAAATAGGCCCCGGCGTGGAGGATTTTATCCTGAAAGGAAAACAAACTCGGAACCGGCAGGATAGGCTGGTCGGAAAGCCAGTAAATAAACAGGCAATAGAGAAATAACAACGTGAAATCAAGAATCTTGGTCATAGCTTTACAATAATGAGTAATGAAAAATTTATTTGACTTTGCCGAGGCGTTTTTTTGTCAGGCCAATGTCGATGAAAAGTTGGCGCTGACGCATCAGGCTTGGCAAACTTATATTGCCAAAGAATTAACGTTTACCTCGGACCGGCCGGTATTGCCGATAGATCGGGTAACGTTTCCCCGGCGACCGGAGTTATTGGCTCCGCGCCAGATGCCCCGACGAAAACTGACCACAACCGCAGGTGTCGCGGCTTTTTTTCATGCCATTGCCCATGTTGAATTCGTCGCCATTTATCTGGCCTGGGATATTTTGTATCGTTTCCGCGGCATGCCTGAGCAATTCTATCAGGATTGGCTGCGTGTTGCCGATGAAGAAGCTCAGCATTTTGCATTAATCAGGGAACATTTACTGACTATGCAGATTGATTACGGCGATTTACCCGCGCACAGCGGCTTATGGGACCATGCCAAAGATACAGCCGATGATTTGCCGGGCCGATTGGCAATGGTTCCCCGCTGTATGGAAGCACGGGGATTGGATGTAACGCCTGCGCTTATTGAAAAATTCAAGATACTGGGTGATGATGCAAGCGTGGCAATCTTAGAACGTATTTTGACCGACGAAGTAGGGCATGTGGAGCTGGGCTCTTGCTGGTTTAAGTTTGTTTGTCAACAACGCGGTTTCGAGGCTGAGGCCAAATACCGGGAATTAATCGATCAATACTATGTGGGCGGTAAACCTAAAGGGCCGTTTAACAGGGAATTGCGCAAAATTGCCGGTTTTTCGGATGCTGAGATAGATTGGCTGGAACGTTAATGACGTCAACACCAAGGTGAAAACAATACATATCTCTATGACTGACACCTCAACCGATCAGGATATACCGCCTACATTAGAAGTCGTTGAACAGAGCAACGGGAAGCTTTTCGTCAAACTGACAGGCAGCTGGAACCTTCGCAGACTGGTAACAGCAACCGAACTGAACCGGAAAATCAGCTCGTACGCAGCTAATCAAAACATTCAGTGGGATTTGAACGCGATTGAGGTGCTCGACAGCGCCAGTGCCTTGATTCTCTGGAAAGCATGGGGTAGAAAGCTGCCGGCTGCGTTGCAGATGAAGCCTGAACATCAACGTTTGTTCGAGCGCTGGCAAGCCCAGGAAATTCCTGAGCACGAACCGAGCAGATACAGTTCAAGCCTGATTGTTAAATACGGCTATCAACTGTTCTCCAACTTTTGGGGACAATTGCTGCAACTGGTAACCTTGTTAGGCCAGTTGGTTTTGGATATAGGCTATCTGTTGCTGCATCCGGGCAGTATTCCCTGGTCGGAAATTTCCATTACGATTTATGAGTCCGGGGTTCGAGCTTTGGGCATCACGGCGCTGGTGGGCTTTCTGATCGGCATCGTACTCAGTTATTTGTCGGCGCTTCAATTAAAGATTTTCGGGGCGGAAATTTATATCATCGATATTCTGGGTTTGAGTGTTATTCGTGAGTTAGGGCCTTTGCTGGCAGCTATTCTGGTTGCGGGGCGCTCCGGTTCATCCATGACGGCACAAATCGGTATCATGCGGGTTACCGAGGAACTCGATGCACTATCGGCGATGGGTATATCCCATTCCTTGCGCCTGATTTTGCCGAAGGTGATGGCATTGACCATCGTTCTGCCGCTAATAGGCGTATGGACCAGCTCGATGGCGCTGATAGGCGGGATGTTTTCGGCACAAACAACGCTGGACATCAGTTATCAGCAATTCTTCCTTAAATTGCCGGATGCGGTGCCTCTGGTTAACCTGTTTATCGGCCTGCTGAAAAGCGCAGTTTTCGGTTTGATGATTGCCCTGATTGCCTGTCACTTTGGTTTCCGGATCAAGCCCAATACCGAAAGTCTGGGTAATGAGACCACTAATTCCGTGGTGGCAGCTATTACCGTGGTGATTATGGTCGATGCAGTATTCGCCATTTTGTTTATGGATGTGGGGATGCCATGAGCGAGTTATCGGCAACAGCCCCTAGGCATACATGCGCAATAAGGCTGGAGCATGTCTCGACAAGCTTTGGCGACCCCAACAAGGGTACAGAAAAGATTGTTCATCAGGATATTAATCTTTGTCTGGAGCAAGGCGAGATTTTGGGGTTGGTTGGCGCATCCGGTTGCGGCAAGACAACTTTGCTGCGAGAAATCATCGGTTTGCAAACACCCACTCAAGGCGAGGTGTTCGTGATGGGGCAGTCGTTGAAAAATGCTAATGCCGATCACGGTCAGCGACTGCGTAACAATTGCGGTGTGCTGTTCCAGAAAGGCGCGTTATTTAGCGTTTTAAATGTTTTTGATAATATTGCCTTTCCACTGCGAGAACTGGGTTTTCATGATGAGGAGTTGATTGCGCGCATCGTGTTCATGAAGCTGTCTATGGTGGGCCTGGCTGACAGTGACGCCTGGTTAAAGCCGGCCGCTTTGTCGGGCGGCATGATCAAGCGGGTCGCGCTTGCCCGTACTATGGTTCTGGAACCTGGACTGTTGTTGCTCGATGAGCCGACCTCGGGCCTTGATCCTATTTCCAGCGAGGACTTTGTCAATCTGTTATCCGAATTGCATAAGGATCTTCATTTTACGGCAATCATGGTGACCCATGACTTGGATATATTGAGAGATTTGTGTACCCAGGTTGCAGTGCTGGCGGATAACAAAATGGTTGCTTTTGGAACGCTGACTGCTGTTTTAGACTGCAAGCATCCTTTTGTTGCTGAATTTTTTCACAATAGACGCGCTGAACGGGTATTTCAGTATCAGGAGACTGCTCATGGGTAGAGAAAACCATGCACTGATTACCGGGCTGTTTTTGATTGCTTTGGTGACGGCATCGACGGCGATTGTTTTCTGGATCGGCACCATGAATGAAGAGCGCAATCTCTACGTTATCTCAACCAGGAAATCGGTGTCGGGTCTTAATCCTGAATCTACAGTCTTTTACCGGGGCATAGCGGTGGGGAAGGTGCTTAAAATTCAATTTGATCCTTTAGATTCAGGCACCATTCTTATTCCGGTTGAAGTCGATAAGAAAATCGTACTGAGTAAAGGGGTTTACGCAACCTTGCGCTTAAAAGGCGTAACCGGCTTAACTCAGATTCAGCTGGAAGATTCCGGTACTATTTCCGAAGCGTTGAAGCCTGGGGATAATCCCATGTCTCGTATTCCTCTGGTGCCATCAATAACTGACAAACTGATGGATACAGGGGAAGAACTTTTGCACAAAGCCGATCATTTAATGCAGCGGCTTAGTTCGTTATTAAGCGATGAAAATGAAAAGAATATCGGCGGTATTTTAAGCAACCTGAAAACATTAACCGACAAGCTTTCCGAGTTGCAAAAAAGCGTCGATAAGGCGCTGACCGGTATCCCTGCATTGACTACAGATGCCCGAAAAACCCTGACAAATATCGATGCATTGACTAACGAGCTACAACGCTTAACAAGAGAAGTGCAAAACCTCAGCCTGAAAGCGGGTGGACTTGTCGATAGCGGGAAAAACACCGGCGATGTCTTGACGCAGACGACATTGCCGAAAGTTAACAAGCTGCTGACTGAGTTACAATCGACAACTCAACTGGTAAAAAGAGTTGCCACGATGTTGGAAAATAATCCGCAGGAATTGTTGCTGGGGCCGAGTCAACGGGATTCAGGGCCGGGCGAACCGGGCTATAAGGAACCGAAATGAAATATTTGTTAATCGGCTGGTTGGCATTGGTTAGCGTGGGTTGTAGCGTTCCCGTCAAACAACCTGCATTGCATGATTTTGGCTTGCCAGTGTTAGCTACTTCTCAACAGGGCAGGGCATTGATTACCGTCAATGCGCCGACCTGGCTTTGGGATAATCGTATCCGTTATCGATTGCTTTTTGCCTCGCCATCGCAAGTCAGGTTTTACGGATTGGATCGCTGGATTGCCTCGCCGCCCGAATTGTTTGAGCAGTTGTTGAGCTCCAGTGGCAAGACCCAGAATTACGTATTGATCGTTAGGCTACAGGATTTTGAACAGCAATTCGATGCGCCAGACCGAGCAAGAGTAGTACTGCGATTTTCGGTGGAAGCTTATTCTAATAATACCAAAATTGGTACACAGAAATTTCACCTGCAACAGTCTACTAAAACACCTGATGCGGCTGGTGCGATTAGTGGTTTTGCTGATTTAGCGAGGCAGGCTGGTGAAAAAATCGAGGGGTGGCTTGCGGGATTATAGCTGACGAAAGTGGGCACTTTACGACAGCATGGGCAATGGACAGATATTTGCTCCGCTCTGCTCGTGCCTGCAATCCCTGTAGGCAAAGCTTCTGCTCCTCGGCAAACCGCTCCTGCGTTGCTCTGCTTCCATGCAGTCGTGCTCGCGCCCAAGACACAGGGATGTGTTGAATGCAGATATTGCAGGAGCAAATATCTGCCTTACCTACATCTGACCTCCATGGATGGAGGAAATGCAGAATGATTGCCGGGAGCAATCACTGCCCAGTAGGCAAAGCTTCCGCTCCTGCTCGCGCCCCTTGCCTACATCCATGTAGGCAAAAAAAACCTCCCAGTGCCAAAGGCAAAGGGAGGTAAGGTGTACAGATACTGGATAGTTCTGAACTTTCACACTACGAGGAGGTATATGAAACTTTTGGAGATCAGTTATTAAGTCTTGATCTCATGGCAACATTGCTTAAAATAGCAACGCTTGCAAATAACAGTTGAAATGAAGCATGCTGAAAATAAATCTATATATTCCAGTAATAAGCGCCTTAATCTAACACTGAAATTAGTTACGATATGGCTTGCTCCCAATGACTGAAGATTATACGTATGTAGTCATATGCTTACAATATAGCTAAAAAGCAATAGATTGTTTCTGTTTTGTTGATAGTTGTTAAATGGTATCTATAAATCTAAAAAAACAAGTATTTGCAGGATAAGAGGCGCTTAAACTCTTTCAGCCAATAAGCTTCATTACCCATTAGGTGCGCCCGTTATAGATGCAAACATCAGCTGAGCTGAGCTTCTCTGTATAGCACTACATCGCCAAAGCCAATTTTTGGTATGAAAATAAATCCAGTTAGCTAACTCAAGCAAGCCACTGAATTATCCCGAATAACAGTCTTCTTTAGAAGCCGATAACTAAGAGGCTAAAATATTTAGCTTATTGTTTAATCAGAATATGTCATTTAGATAATTGATGATTTTAGCCGACTAGGTGATTCTACTAATTGTATAAATAATTTGCCGCCCCTATCCTGTATTTGCTTTAAACATACCAATTAATTTTTTTTTAGGTTAACGGATTGGTATGCAGCTGACAAGAGATTGGGTTTTTCCATGCTGTTGTCATTTGATTTTTTATAAAGGTTTTCACCCACACTTTAATGAGGACAGAATCATGAAAAAATTAGCATTAGCATGTGCAGGTTTATTGTTATTTTTAAGTACTACGGTTTTCGCCGAAGAGCATGCAGAAGCGGCGCTAAAACACGCCAATGCGGCTGTAGTTCAAGGCAAGGCCGGTAAGGCAGAGGCTTTGGTCGAGCATGCAAAGTTGGCAATGGAGCATACGCTGGCAGCCTCCAAAGTCGCTAAGGGCACACCAAAAACCCATTTAGATGCTGCTGCTAAGGAACTGCAAGAGGCCATTGATCACGGTAATCTGGATCATGCTGACGTGGCTACTACACATGCTGAAGCGGCTGTAGAGCACATTACAGCTGGCAATAAATAATCTCTATATCTTAAGGAGAGGGCGGAGTGATCCGCCCTTTTTTTGTGTTGAATTTAGTACTATTTGGAATAGCCACTACGCCGAAGATACGGCCTATTAACCTGTTACGACTTGATCTCGATGTTTAAGTCACCTCATAAAACTCTTTAATATCCGATAGTTGTTGCATTTAAAGACTGTCAAATCACCGGATTAAACGATATAATCGCCCACAACAATCATCCTGTTAGAGAATACAGTGGATATTAAAGAATATATGAAAACGCTGGGGCAGCAGGCCCGGAAAGCAGGACGTGAAATAAGTCGTACCGAGTCGGGCAAAAAAAATCAGGCCTTGCTGGAAATTGCCAAATTTATTGAAAACAGTCATGAACTGTTGATAGCGGAAAATCGCAAGGATTTGGACGCAGGCAAGAACAATGGCCTGGATGCGGCGTCACTAGACAGACTGGAATTAAAACCAGCCGGTATTCAGGCGATGGTTGAAGGCTTGAAACAGGTAGCTGCGTTACCCGATCCGGTCGGCGAAATTAGCGATTTAAGCTACCGGCCCAGCGGCATCCAGGTCGGTCAAATGCGCGTGCCTTTGGGCGTGATCGGCATTATTTACGAATCCCGTCCCAATGTGACCGTCGATGCGGCGGCCCTGTGCCTTAAATCCGGCAACGCCTGTATTTTAAGAGGCGGCTCGGAAGCCATCCATTCCAATCAGGCGATTGCAGCCTGTATTTCCCAAGGTTTGGAAGCGGCAGGCTTGCCGGTGGAAGCCGTACAAATCGTGGCGACGGCTGATCGCGCGGCGGTGGGCGAGTTAATCACCATGAACCAATACGTCGACGTGATCGTACCGCGCGGCGGCAAAAGTTTGATCGAGCGCATTTCCAAGGACGCAACGATTCCTGTAATCAAGCACCTGGACGGTATCTGCCATGTTTATATTGACGATAAAGCCGATATTGAGAAGGCGGTCAGGATTGCCGTCAATGCCAAAACACATCGTTACGGCGTTTGCAATGCGATGGAAACCTTGCTGGTTGCCGAGAGTATTGCCGCAAAAGTTTTACCGCTGCTGGCTGAAAAATACAGCGAAAAAGGCGTCGAGTTGCGCGGCTGCCTGAAAACCTGTTCCCTGATTCCAAACTGCATCAGGGCAACAGAAGAAGACTGGGACACTGAATATCTGGCACCGATTTTATCGATCAGGATAGTCGACGGCATCGATCAAGCGATGGAGCACATCAATCAGCACAGCTCAGGCCATACCGAAGCCATTGTGACCGAAGATTACACCTTGGCTCGGCGTTTTTTGCGGGAAGTCGATTCCAGCTCGGTAATGGTGAATGCCTCGACCCGTTTTGCCGACGGCTTCGAGTACGGGTTGGGTGCCGAAATCGGCATCAGCACCGACAAGCTGCATGCGCGCGGCCCGGTAGGTTTAAAGGGGCTGACTTCCTTAAAATACATCGTTTTGGGTGACGGCCATATCCGCCAGTAAATGATCGGCATCTTCGGCGGCACTTTCGACCCGGTTCATTACGGACATTTACGTTCGGCGCTTGAAGTTAAGGGCATCTTCGGGTTGGATGAAGTCCGGCTGATTCCCTGCGCTAATCCGCCGCACCGCGAGCAGCCTGCCGTAACCGCTGACATGCGCTTACAGATGCTGGAGCTGGCGATAAAAAACCAGCCGGGGCTAAAGATCGATACCCGAGAACTGGACAGGTACCAGGAGTCCGAGCAAGCGCCGTCGTTTATGGTGGATACGCTAAAGTCCTTACGGCAGGAATTCCCAGCCGAACCCCTGTTGCTATTTATCGGCAGTGACGCGTTCAAACATTTAACCGGCTGGCATCAATGGCAGCGGTTATTCGACTATGCGCACATTGTAGTAATGACCCGGCCGGGCTTTGAAACACAGGCGCTCGACGATTTTTTTAAAGCCAGATTGGCTGGAGCAAAGGAGTTGGCGCAAGCTACCGCAGGAAAATTATGTTTTCAGCAAGTCACCCAACTGGATATTTCAGCAACGGCTATCAGGGATATGATTGCAAGAAAACTAAATCCGGGTTTTTTATTACCCGATGCTGTCATAGAATACATCAAGCAACACCAGCTTTACGAGACACGTTGATCTCATTTTTTACACTAGGAATTTGAATGCAAGCAGAACAGATATTGAAAATTGTCCAGGAAGTTTTGGATGAACGCAAAGGGCAAAACATAACGACACTCGATGTTCGGGGCAAAACCAGTTTTACCGATTATATGGTCGTAGTAACCGGTACCTCGGATCGTCACCTGAAGTCTTTATGCGATTATGTCGCAGAAAAACTAAAGGAAAGCGGCATCAAACCCTTGGGTATTGAAGGCGACCTAGGTTCAGACTGGGTGTTACTGGATTTGGGTGACGTGATTGTCCATGCAATGAATGCTCAGGCGCGCGGCTTTTATCAGCTTGAAAAACTATGGTCAGTTGACGATTCCAAAGAAAGCGAGCAGAAAGCTTCGTAGGCTTGGGCTTGATTATTGAAAAGCATGCCTAAATAAGATTACCAAGCCTGCTTTGCGCTTGTCGAAGGACTTAGCGTGAGGCAGCGTTTCTGGCGAATCTGGGTGCTACCGGAAACACCTGTTCTCGCTGCCGTTAAAACCGGCTTATGCATGCTATGCATCTGATTCTTAATGAAAAATATCGATCTATCCAGACTTCCGCGTTCCTCGCATACCCGTGAGGATAAACCGTAATATCAACTTGCTCAACTGTCCAGACTTCTGCGTTCCCCGCACACCCGTGGTAATGAACCCTCATTTGGAGGGTGTGAAACAAATACACATGCTTAAAACCGTTGGCTATCGCCGTGATGGGAGCCTTGACGGTTTCCGTGCTAACCACGCCCACGATTTATTTTGTGATGCGTAAGCTGGCTGGAAAAAACGACATAAACCCCTGCAGCCTTTGTAAAAACAGATTGTTAACTTGCCAGATAATAGATTTGTAATATTGCTTATAGTGCTATGATTCGACTACAGGTTTTGTTTTAACTATTTATCACCTTCAAGAAAACCAATGAATTTAAATCTGGAAAGAACAAATGGTTGTACTGTCCTTTTTATTAAGGAAGAAAGGATAGATGCGCATAATTCAGATGAATTAAAGGAAACTATTTTGCGTCTGATAGAACAGGGTGAAATCAATATTATTGTCCAGTTGGAACAAGTTCGTTTTATTGATAGCTCCGGTTTGGGCGCGTTGCTGTCAGGCCATAAAAATGCAGCAGCCAAGTCGGGCAAGTTGGCTATAGCCAACTTGCAGCAACAGGTGTTATCGATGTTTGAGTTGACCCGCTTAAACAGGATATTTGAAATCTATGCCGATTTAAATGAAGCTTTTGATAATGAAACATAGAGGTTATGTATGTGTAATTCGGTTATTCAGGTAGAGGTAATCATTCCGACACAGACAAAATATCTGGATTTGATCGGAAGTATCGGTGAGCATATCGCGAAAGAATTGGATGATTACTCTGGTGACCGGGAAGCGTTGGCTTATCATTTAAATCTGGTGTTAACGGAAGCGACAGTCAATGCGATCAAACATGCAAACTTTGACAACCCGAAAGACACCGTCAGAATAACCATCCAGATTCAGGAAAATGAACTGAATATCAAGGTGTACGATCATGGCCAAGGCTTCGACCTGGAATCGGTGCCGTTACCGGATTTTGAGCATCCTAAAGAAAGCGGCATGGGTATATTTTTCATCCGTACCTTGATGGATTCGGTTACCTATACCCGGCAGGGCGATTGTAATGTGTTGGAAATTATAAAATATCTGAGTTGACTATAACGGCTGATAGTTACAGGTGGATAAGCCATTGAGAAGACAGACCCAAACTTGGTCGATTGCCTTGCAGCGTATAGCTGAGAGAGCTTTAGGCGCAGCAATCGGCCGGCAACTGTGGCAAAAATACCATGCCGCGTTTTCAGCCGAATATCGGGCGTTGGTTTCGCCGCGCTATGCGCTAAAAGATATGCTGAATCTTGAGCAGGTCTTAACGTCAAAAAAGCAACGCATCAGCCTGCTTAACCCCTGCAAGAGAGCCGATCATTATCGGCTGCATTTTTATGGTCGACAACCCCGTTATCTGGACGAATATATTCCGGTTCTGGAAAACATGCATTTAAGAGTGGTGGATCAGGTGCAGTTTTCGGTTACGGTCGATGGCATTACCTTATTTATCAAAAGCTTCACTATCAAGGCGGCAAAAAGCCAGTGCGCTTCATTCACCCCGTTAAGAAGTCGGATGCTGGAAACCATTCAAGTGATGATGGATGGGAAGGTCGAAAACGACGCATTGAACAAGCTGTGTGTATTGACCGGCATGACCTGGCAGGAAATCGATGTGCTCAGGGCTTACCGAAATTATTATTTACAGCTGGGACACCAAACGACCCGCGCCAGCGTACATCATGCATTGCTTAATAATCCGCCGGTTGCGCTAGGCTTGTTTAATTACTTTGAACTGCGTTTTAGGCTGAATCCTGATTGGGATGATCCGGCGATCAGGGAAGAGCAGGTTGCATTTCCGCTACGATTGCACTTGCTGGAAAGCATCGACTCGGTTTCCGATATTAATGATGATCGCATTTTGCGTACCCTGTTTAACCTGATTGATGCGACGATGCGCTGTAATTATCATCTGCGTCGCGGTTTGGCGGACTATTTCATCGCCTTTAAAATTAACAGCCTGGGCATTATCGATATGCCCTCACCCAAGCCGCAAAATGAAATTTATGTTCATGCGGTCGATATGGAAGGCATACATTTACGTAGCGGTAAGATTTCCCGTGGCGGTATCCGTTGGTCGGATCGTCCCGATGATTTTAGAACCGAAATTCTGGGGTTGATGCAAACCCAGGTTAGTAAAAATGCGCTGATTATCCCGACAGGTGCCAAGGGCGGATTTGTTGTTAAAAAGAATGGTTCAAAGTCATCCAGTTTGGCAACGAGGGAGGCAGGAAAAAAAGCCTATCTCACCTTGATACGCGGCTTGCTGGATTTAACCGACAATTATATCGACGACAAGATCGTCAAGCCGCATAACATCGTGAGTTACGATGATCCAGATCCCTATCTGGTCGTGGCGGCCGATAAAGGCACCGCGCAGTTCTCCGATATTGCCAATGCGGTTTCGGCAGAATATCAATTCTGGTTGGGCGATGCCTTTGCCAGCGGCGGCTCTCATGGTTATGACCATAAAGCGCTGGGTATTACGGCGCGCGGTGCTTGGGAATGTGTAAAACGCCATTTTCGTGAAATTGCCAAGGCTTCCGCTCCTGCTAACGCTCCTTACCTACGTCCTGTAGGTAAAGACATACAAAACGAAGCCTTTACTGTCGTCGGTATCGGCAGCATGGATGGCGATGTGTTCGGTAACGGCATGTTGTTGTCGCCGTTTATCCGGCTAAAGGCGGCTTTTAGCGGACAGCATATTTTTATCGATCCTAATCCGTCCGATAGCGAGGCTGCTTTTAATGAACGCAAGCGATTGTTCGAGTTGCCGGGATCCAGTTGGAATGATTATGAGCGTACGCTGATTTCAGCAGGCGGCGGTGTTTATCTAAGATCGGCCAAAGATATTCCGCTATCTCCTGAGTTGAAAAAATGGTTAGGCCTACGTTACAAATCGCTGGATGGTGAATCCCTGATTCGTTACTTGCTGATGGCTTCGGTGGAATTATTATGGCTGGGCGGTATCGGCACTTACGTAAAAGCGAGTACAGAAAGACACAAAGATGTCGGCGACCGGGCAAATGATAACGTGCGGGTGAATGCAGCCGATCTGGGTGCCAGTGTCGTCGGTGAAGGCGCTAATCTGGGCTTTACCCAAAAAGCGCGCATCGAATACAGCCTGAGGGGCGGACGCATTAACACAGATGCGGTCGATAACTCGGCAGGCGTCGATACGTCCGATCATGAAGTGAATTTAAAAATCTTCCTGGTCAGTCTGCAAAAGAAAAAATTGATTGCTGATTATCAGCCGTTATTTATCAGTATGACCCAGGATGTTTGCCGGTTGGTGTTGGCCGATAATATAGACCAAAGTCTTTGTTTATCTTTGGAACAATTACGTTGCATAGAAGATTCGGCTGTTTATTTGCAGCTGGCCGAACGTTTGGAAGCAGCCGGTTTTTTCGATAGGGCGGTTGCATGCTTTCCGCAAACTAAAGAAGTCATGTCCCGACCCGGACAAATGATAACCCGGCCCGAATTTGCCGTATTGATGGCCGCCAGCAAAATGTACCTGACCCAGTTGATACAGGAGCAATCCGCCTTATTGCAGGAAGAATGCTGTAACTGTTATTTACAGGCTTATTTTCCTGAACTGGTCAGCAAACAGTACCCAAACTATCTGTCCTACCACCCCTTGGCCCGTGAAATTAAAGCGACCTTGATTAGCAATAAAATCATCAATCAGGCCGGTTGCGGATTTTTAAGTCTGGATGTCGACAGCGAAAATACCCTAGATCATGTCACCTGTTATCTGACCTTCGATCGGGTTTTAGACGGCGACGCGTTGCGGCAGACGATTAGTGAGCTGGACAATAGCATAGCGGCTGATAAGCAATATCGGTTATTGATGCAGATCGAAAATACGCTGGCCGGTTTTTGTCGCTGGGCCTTGATGCAGGGAAGAAAAATCCGGCCGAATGAACCGACCGTCGATTGCTATAGCCGTCATTTAAAAGACTATGAACAGTATTTTAAAAGCGAGTACGCCGGGTTTGCCGAGCAACTGGCGCAATATCGGCAAGACGGCATTCCCGACCTACTGGCGTTACGCCTGATATTTATATCCAGCCTCAATGATTTTCCGCTGGTCGTCTCATTGGCCGCCGAAACCTCGCTGGATTTTGTCTCCACCCTGAAACGGTTCAATGAAATCACCCTCTATCTGGGCTTGATAGAGATCAATGAACAGTTGGCGAAGATGCCGATGCAAGATTATTGGGAACGAAAAGTAATGAACGAATTGCAAGAGGATATGAAGCGAGTGACAGCTCGTGTGCTCAAGGCCATTCTGGCAAACGAAGCTGAAACCTGTGCCGATTACTTTGAGCAGCAAGATCAACAACAAAAAATCAACCGGTACCGGCGGATTTATCAGGAAATTAACAGCCGGTTGCCGGTTAACCTGTTTCCTTATATTGCACTGACTAAGGAGTTGGAGAATTTGGTTGATGGTGATTCGTAAGGTTATTCTTGAAGATATCAATTGCAAAAATGAAGCGAAAAGAATAATAGCGGCAGGAATCGCCGGTATTGCTAATCGAGGCACTGTTAGTCAAGCCGAGGGACAAAAAGCCTCTGTTCCTGCTCGTGCCGTTGAATTTAAAAACCACGTCCTTGAGGTCGGGGTAATTCACTTCACCTAATAATCACAATGCGCTCGTTAGATTAAATGATGAAAAAAAGACGCCATCAAACAGTCGTCCATGGCATACGCTTCCCCTCGATGTTATTTGCGATGCTTTTGACAACACTGAACAGGGCTTGAGTCAGCAAGAGGCTGAACAACGACTGGCTGAATACGGCGTAAACAGGCTGACGGCGGAAGCCAGTCGCGGCCCTCTCAAACGCTTTTTCAGCCAATTTCACAATGTGCTCATTTATGTATTGCTCGCCGCAGCCGGTTTAACGGCAGCTATTGAAGAGTGGGTAGACAGCGGCGTCATCGTCGGCGTGGTAGTGGTCAATGCGTTGATCGGTTTCATTCAGGAAGGCAAGGCGGAAAAGGCACTGGATGCGATACGCAATATGCTCACGCACCAGGCCATGGTGCGGCGTGACGGCAAGCATTTTCTGATACCTGCCGAGCAATTGGTTCCTGGCGATATTGTCGCCCTGGAAAGCGGCGACAAGGTGCCGGCTGATTTGCGTTTATTACAGGTCAAAAATCTGCGCGCCGATGAATCCATGCTTACCGGTGAATCCTTACCCGTCGAAAAAAATACGGCGACTGTCGGCGCCAATGCGGCACTGGGAGATCGATTCTGCCTGGCTTATTCTGGCACCTTAATTACCTACGGTACCGCACTGGGTATGGTAGTCGCTACCGGAGACCTTACCGAAATCGGCCGTATCAGTTCCATGCTGCGCACGGTCCCATAATTAACCACGCCGCTGCTAAAGCAGATTGCAGGCTTCAGCAAATGGTTGACCTTTGCTATTTTAACGGTGGCCTCGGCTACGTTCGCCTATGGCTGGACTATTCGGCACTCTTCTTTGACCGAGTTGTTTATGTCGGCGGTAGGACTTGCCGTGGCCGCCATTCCCGAAGGCTTGCCGGCTATTATGACCATTACCCTGGCTATCGGCGTACAACGCATGGCCAAACGCAATGCCATTATCCGGCGCTTGCCGGCCGTCGAAACCTTGGGTTCGGTTACCGTCATCTGTTCCGATAAAACCGGCACCCTGACCTGTAACGAAATGACCGTCAAATCGGTCTTCGTTAATAACAAGCTATTTACTGTGGAAGGTGTCGGTTATAAGCCCGAAGGCGGATTTAAACTGGCGGACGAAATAACGCCTGGAGAAGATCACCCTGATCTGCATGAATTGCTTCGCGCCGCAGCGCTGTGCAATAACGCAAGAGTGGAGCAAAAATCCGGAAACGGGACTGGACACGGCGGCAACTGGATTGTACTCGGTGACCCTACCGAAGGCGCATTGCTTACCCTGGCGCACAAAGCGGGGATAGATCCCGATTTTCTCAATCAGGAAATGCCGCGTACCGACGTTATCCCGTTCGAATCGGAACATCGTTATATGGCGACACTGCATCATGACCATAGCGGCCATGCCTTCGTGTTTATCAAAGGCGCACCCGAACGAGTGCTTGACATGTGCAGCCTGCAACGGATTGATGGCGAAGATGTGCCGATTCATGTTGCCCAGTGGCATCAAATGATGGATGAAATCGCGGGCAGCGGGCAGCGCCTGCTTGCGATTGCGTTCAAGACCGTACCTTCCTCCCAGACTCAAATTAACTTTGCCGATGTTGAAACCGGGCTGACGTTGCTGGGTATTGTCGGCATGATTGACCCGCCGCGGCCCGAAGCCGTTAAAGCCGTGCTCAAGTGCCAAAACGCCGGTATCAGGGTCAAAATGATTACCGGTGACCATGCGGCGACGGCCGTAGCGATTGCCGCACAGCTTAATATCGGTGACGGCTCGGTGCTGAGCGGAGAACAGCTGGACCGGATGACCGATGCTGAGCTTACAGCAGCCATCCGGCGTGTCGATGTTTTTGCCCGCACCAACCCGGAAAATAAGCTGCGTTTGGTGACGGCGTTGCAAGCGGACGGGCATGTGGTGGCAATGACCGGTGACGGCGTTAATGATGCGCCAGCATTAAAACGCGCCGATGTCGGCGTGGCGATGGGTAAAAAGGGCACTGAGGTCGCCAAGGAAACCCGCGAAATGGTGTTGGCAGATGACAATTTTGCTTCGATAGCCCATGCCGTTGAAGAAGGCCGCGGCATTTACGACAACCTGCTTAAGTCGATTATTTTTATTTTGCCTACCGGAGGCGGTGAAGCGTTGATTATCGTCGCGGCCATCGTCATGGGCGAAACATTGCCAATCACCCCGGTGCAAATATTATGGGTGAATATGATTACTGCGGTTACTTTATCACTCTCGCTGGCCTTTGAGCCGCCGGAGCGGAATATTATGAGCCGCATGCCCCGGAAGCCTGATGAGCCATTACTCTCGGCGTTTATGATCTGGCGCATTGTGTTCGTGTCGCTGATTATGGTAACCGGTACCTTAAGCCTGTTTCTCTGGGAGCGGTCATTGGGAACCTCGATTGAACAAGCACGGACGGTTACTGTGAATACGCTGGTGATGTTTGAAATATTTTATGTCTTCAACAGCCGTTACCTGCACTATTCCGTGCTCAATCTGCATGGCCTGTTCGGTAACCGGCTGGTGTGGTTGGCTGTCCTGCTGCTGCTTGCCTTCCAAATGGCCTTCACCTATTGGCCGCCCATGCAAGTGTTATTCGGCACTGTTGACGTAGACGCGCATACCTGGCAAATGATTGTCGCCGTCGCCTCAACTGTGTTTATATTGGTCGAAATAGAAAATTTTTTTATTCGCTTGTTTCTGCCCAAAGCAGCAGCCGGGAATAACAAGAAATGAATAAGGGCTTGTTGGTACTCTTTCGGGTGCTTATTCGAAGCGAATTGCCATTCAGCATTGATCGGTCTATAAGGTATTGGGCGTCAAAGTACTGAAATGTGGGCGCACTACGAATAAAATACAGACTTATCTTTGACGATCATTCCGCACTGAACGCTTCAACACATCCCAGACTGAGCGTAGATTGGATTCAGGTTCAGGCAAAAGCCAAGTGATCACTATCTCTTCTATTGCCGCAACTATGCACATCACGGCAGCTACGCGAAACGGCCATGCCGGACCGCCCAGAAACAGTATGTACAAGGTCAAGCCCATAGCGGCAGCGGCGATTTTCACCCCCCAGGTATGATAGCTGGTAAAGCGCCCGAATTTGAAAATACCCGCTAGGGCGGGTAACAGGCAACTGGCGACAATCAGACCGACATAAAGCAGTTCTCTGTTCACTACATCGGGCCATAACCACCAACAACTTAGCGCAACGGTCAGGTAAGTGATGACATCCGCCCAGCTGTCGAGGGCGGCGCCAAACTGGGAAACCTGTCCGGTCAAGCGAGCGATTACGCCATCGAGCAAGTCGGTAGCGAAGGTAATCGCCAGCAGTCCCATGAAGGCAATTGAGTGATCGTACCATGCCAGCCACAGCAACACCGGCGCTGCCACAAAGCGAAACCCGGTCAGCAGGTTAGGTAGGGTTAGTTTGGACTGGATGCTGCTCATAAGCTAAACGTAGCCGTCAATGGCGCATGGTCCGACAACGTATGCCACGGGGCGCGGGTCAGCCGTTCACACGATACCGGGGTTAAACCGCGAAAATAAATGCGATCCATCGGTAAAAAAGGTAACCAGGACGGAAAGCTTCGCGCATAACGGCCATGAGTTACCTGAAAAATCTCTTGCAGGCCCAGATGATCATGGAACAGTCGGTCAGCCTGTCCAAGCCAGTCGTTAAAATCACCGGCTATAATCAGCGGCGCATCATGCGGCACATGGCTGTCGATACGCGCCGATAATTTGCCTATTTGCAGGCGGCGCTCTTTGCCGGTCAAACCGAAATGTATGCACATAATATGCACATCCTGACCGTTCTCCGGAAGTCGGTCGCATTGGTTCCCTACCACTTGCGACACTCCTGACCCCCAAGGATGGGGGGAATGCCGAGGACTGTCAGGAACAGTCTCGGCCGCCATCCCTGGCAGTCGGTCGCATTGGTTCCCTACCACTTGCGACACTCCCGCCATCCCTGGCAGTCGAATAACGCCATGCAACAGGCTGCGACTGGCCCAGGGGAAGGGCGATACATTGATGTTTTCCCAGCGCTCGAACGGATGTTTGCTCAGAATTGCATTGCCGTGATGGCCGGCATTGTAAACGGCATTCTTACCGTAAACGTGGTAAGGCCAGGTATTTTCGGCAAGAAACTCAAGCTGGGATAAAACCGGCCAGTCGGGGATTTTTTGCTGATGGCGCTGGTGCTCACCTTGCATTTCCTGCAAGAACATCAAATCGGCGTCGGCGGCTATCAGCGCATCCCGGATCTGGTGTAGCACAAAGCGCCGGTTACCGACATTGAAACCTTTATGGATGTTATAGGTTAATACTCGTAGCATATCTTTTTAGTCTAATAAATGTTGTCCACGAAAGACACGAAAATGCTTAACTGTTCAATCCGTTCCGCTGTTGCTTTTAGGTAGTTCAGTACATGCGTCCTTATGTGCACCCGTTATGACAGAAAGTGCTTTATGCATTGCATACCTTTTTTTCGTGCTTTTCGTGGACCATGCTGTTCCATTAGAGCTGCGTAATATTGTTAATAAGGCCGCTTGCGAATATGCAACCGGTAAAGTACCGGTGAAATCAATTCCTCAATCAGGAAGAAAAGTGCGACTATCAGCATGATGTCGATCAGGCTCAGCGCCAGTGGCTCTTTTAACAGCCATATCGGCAACAGTGATTCAGGCACCGTGTCGAGACCTCGCGCCCGGCTGCTTTCGACGCGTCCCATTCGGCGTTTGATAAAGCTTGCCAGCATGTCTCCAGCCATTGCCAAGGCACCGAATAATGCCCCCGTCAAGGGTTCTATTCCGCTTAAAATGGCTATCAGGGTTGTCGTTAAAATGGCTGAACACAAGCCGCGCCAGGTTTTGGTATTGCCAAACAAGCGATGGCCGTCGCGCAGTTTTAATTTATTATCTACCGGCCATGCCCAACGCTTGCCCAGTATTTTATTGACCAGAACCGGTGCGCCGTTCGCAGCAATAAGCAATGCGACAGCCTGAGTCATGCAATATAAACACACCGGTAGCGCAGTCATGTTGAAATCCTCGGTTGCTCAGAAAAACTCTGCCTTCAGCTGAGCTTATTTGACCATAGTTAACAATTTCTGTCGATTCAGCTTAGGTGAACTGCGGAGATGCTTGATGATGAACCGGCACGCGCATGAAACAGGCTGCTTAAAAATGCTGTAAAATGCTGTAAAATGCCTAAAAGGCAAAAATCAATCACTTTTGCCCCTTACTATAATTAAAGAGAAAACCATGATAGATAAAAAACTGCTTGATATTCTGGCTTGTCCTTTATGCAAGAGCCCGTTGATTTATGACAAGTCCAAGCAGGAACTTATCTGCAAAGCCGACCGGATTGCTTTCCCTATCCGTGACGATATTCCGGTCATGCTTGAAGATGAAGCCCGCGAGTTAA
This sequence comes from Methylobacter svalbardensis, assembly GCF_037671525.1. NCBI lineage: Bacteria > Pseudomonadati > Pseudomonadota > Gammaproteobacteria > Methylococcales > Methylococcaceae > Methylobacter > Methylobacter svalbardensis. The sequence goes on along the minus strand of NZ_JAWPOH010000032.1, from coordinate 14,115 downwards.
CCAACGATGAAATCGACGCATTAGCCAAATGAGTGTGCGTTTTAAAGTCGTCATCCCGGCAAGATACGGATCGACACGATTGCCGGGCAAACCGTTGTTGAACATCGCCGGCAAGCCGATGATTGCGCATGTCTGTGAACGCGCACAGGAAGCCGATGCTGATGACGTTATTGTCGCCACCGACGATGTCCGGATTTTTCAGGCAGTCAGTGACTTAGGGTTTAAAGCGGTCATGACCCGCGCGGATCATCAAAGCGGCACCGAAAGAATTGCCGAGGTCGCAAGGCTTTGCGGCTGGGTTGGTGATGAAATCATCGTGAATCTGCAAGGCGATGAACCGCTTATTCCACCGACCTATATCCGTGATGTTGCTGCGGCATTAGCCGGTCAACAGCAGGCAGGTATTGCCACGCTGGCCGCCAAAATCACCGATCCCGAAGAGATTTTCAATCCTAATGCCGTCAAAGTGGTTTTGAATAAAGCCGGTTACGCGCTTTATTTCAGCCGCGCACCGATTCCATGGGAAAGGGATGCATTTACCCTGGCAGGCGGCAAGCCCTCAGGGAAATCGCCCTATCTCAGGCATATAGGCCTATACGCTTATACGGTTGATTTTTTAAACCGCTACTGCCTGTGGGATGCGTCAATGCTCGAATCGGTCGAATCGCTGGAACAGCTGAGAATACTGTGGCACGGCGAAGCTGTTCGGGTAAAAGTCGTAGACCGAACACCGGCCTCCGGTGTCGATACACAAGAAGATTTGTTGCGCGTGGAGCAAGTATTGCTCTTAAAGCACTAGCCTGCCCGGGTACTGTTTCCATTTGACATAGCCTATTAATAACAGTACCTTGGGCAACATTTTTTAACTTAAACTTAAACACCGGTTTTTCAAGAGCTGTCAATGGAACAATTTCAAAGAATAAGTCGTTTACCTCCCTATGTTTTTAATATTGTTAATGAACTGAAAGCTAAAGCTCGAGCGGAGGGAGAAGACATTATCGATTTTGGCATGGGCAATCCCGACCAACCTACGCCCGATCATATTGTCCAAAAAATGATTGAGGCCGTCCAGCGTCCCGATACGCATCGTTATTCGGTTTCCAAAGGCATACCCCGATTAAGAAAAGCCATCTGTACTTGGTATAAAAATCGCTATGATGTCGATTTAGACCCGGAAACTGAAGCTATTGTGACCATAGGTTCAAAAGAAGGTTTGGCGCATTTGGCGCTGGCTACTTTAGGTCCGGGGGATGTGGTGCTGGTGCCCAACCCTGCTTACCCGATACATCCGTATGGCGTAGTGATTGCCGGTGCCGATCTTAGACATGTACCGATGGTTCCGGGCGGTGATTTCTTTGATGAACTGGAAAAAGCCATTATCGATTCATGGCCGAAACCGAAAATGCTGATTCTTAATTTTCCCGGCAATCCTACCAGTCAGTGCGTGGAACTGGATTTTTTCGAGAAAATTATTGCCATCGCCAAAGAACATAACATCTGGGTAGTACAGGATATCGCTTATGCGGACATTGTTTTCGACGGCTACAAAGCGCCGTCAATTCTTCAAGTCGAAGGCGCAAAAGACATCGCCGTAGAATTTTTCTCGTTATCGAAAAGTTACAACATGCCGGGCTGGCGTGTAGGCTTTATGTGCGGCAACAAAGAACTGGTTGCGGCTTTGGCACGCATTAAATCTTATCTGGATTACGGCACCTTTACGCCGATCCAAATTGCCGCGATTGCAGCTCTTGAAGGCCCGCAGGAATGCGTTACTGAAATTGCCGAGATGTACCGCAAAAGACGTGACGTACTGTGCGACGGATTAGTGGCAGCAGGATGGCCGGTTGAAAAACCGAAAGCGACCATGTTTGTCTGGGCACGTATTCCCGAAGCATATCAGCACATGGGCTCGCTGGAGTTTTCCAAAAAACTGCTGGCGGAGGCCAAAGTGGCGGTTTCTCCGGGCATTGGTTTCGGTCAACATGGCGACGATCATGTCCGGTTCGGTTTAATTGAGAATGAACACCGCACCCGTCAGGCGGTTCGTGGTATCCGCAATATGATGAAAAAAGACAAGGTTGTATAATATTTTTTTAACTGGAGTTTGATTTGAAACCGGTAAAAGTAGGTGTATTAGGATTAGGGACTGTCGGTGGCGGCACCGTCAATGTGTTGAAGCGGAATGCGGCAGAAATTGCCCGCAGGGCAGGTCGTGAAATCATCATCACTCGCGCCTCGGCAAAAGATTTAAGCAAGCAACGTATTTGCGATACGCAAGGCATCGCCTTAACGACCGATCCTTATGAAATCATCAATGATCCCGAAATTGAAATAATTCTGGAACTAATCGGCGGGGCAGGGCCAGTCAAAGACATGGTGTTAAAAGCCATAGAAAACGGCAAGCATGTGGTTACCGCCAATAAGTCGCTGATTGCGTTGCACGGCAACGAGATTTTCGCCAGAGCCAGCGAAAAAGGCGTCATCGTCGCCTTTGAAGCCGCTGTTGCCGGCGGCATTCCCATTATCAAAGCCATACGCGAAGGCTTAAGCGGCAACCAGATTGAATGGCTGGCGGGCATTATCAACGGCACGGGTAATTTTATCCTGACCGAAATGCGCGATAAAGGCCGTGATTTTGCCGACGTATTGGCCGAAGCGCAAGCCCTGGGCTACGCAGAAGCCGATCCTACCTTTGATGTGGAAGGCATAGACGCCGGTCATAAATTAACCATTCTGGCTTCCATTGCTTTTGGCATCCCGTTGCAGTTTGACAAGGTTTATACCGAAGGTATTACCAAAATCACCCGCGTCGATGTCGAGTACGCGGAACAACTGGGTTACCGCATTAAACATTTGGGTATCGCCCGCAAAACGCCGGAAGGTATCGAATTAAGAGTGCATCCAACGCTGATTCCTGAACGTCGTCTTATTGCCAACGTAGACGGTGTGATGAATGCCGTTTTGGTTAAAGGCGATGCAGTCGGCGCTACGCTTTATTACGGCGCTGGAGCCGGGGCTGAACCTACCGCGTCTTCTGTCGTCGCCGATGTGATCGATGTGGTCAGAGCCTTGACCAGCGACCCTGAAAACCGCGTACCTCATTTAGCCTTTCAGGCCAATGCCTTGGCCGACATACCAGTATTACCTGCGGAACTATTCAGAACCGCTTATTATTTGCGGCTTAATGCAGAAGATAAACCGGGGGTTTTGGCTGAAGTGACCCGGATTCTGGCCGAGCATCAAATAAGCATTGAAGCCATCAGTCAGAAAGTGCCGCTGCATAATGAAACTTCGGTACCGATTATCATACTGACTCAGATCACGCTTGAAAAAGAAATGAACGCGGCTATTGCTGAAATTGAAGCGTTAAAAACCGTTACCGGTAAAGTCAACCGCATCCGTCTGGAAACTTTAGGATAAATAAAAAACATGTCTAAGCAGAAACACTACACCGGTTTAATTGAACGTTACAGAGATCGTCTGCCCGTTAGCGAAACCACTCGTATAATCAGTTTAAACGAAGGCAATACGCCGTTGATTCAACTGCAAAATATACCCCGATTGATCGGCAAGTCGGTTAATATTTATGTCAAGTTTGAAGGCTTAAATCCTACCGGTTCATTCAAGGATCGCGGCATGACCATGGCAGTCACCAAAGCCGTAGAAGCGGGTAGTCAGGCCATCATCTGCGCGTCAACCGGCAACACTTCCGCCTCGGCTGCAGCATACGCAGCACGCGCCGGCATTAAAGCTTTCGTGTTAATTCCCGACGGCAAAATTGCCCAAGGCAAGCTGGCGCAAACCCTGATGTACGGTGCTGAAATCATCCAGATTAACGGTAACTTCGATAAAGGCATGGCCTTAGTTAAAGAAGTCGCCGAACAGGCGCCGGTTACCATCGTTAACTCGATCAATCCGTTCAGAATTGACGGACAAAAAACCGCCGCCTTTGAAATTGTCGACGAGCTTGGTTGCGCTCCTGATTATCACTGCCTGCCGGTCGGCAATGCCGGAAACATCACTGCCTACTGGAAAGGCTATAAAGAATATTCAACCGAGTCAGCAACTCACAAAGCCGTTACCGCCAAGCGTCCGGTCATGTGCGGCTATCAAGCTGCCGGAGCCGCACCGTTCGTAGCCGGTCACATGATCGATGAGCCGGAAACCATTGCCACAGCCATACGCATCGGTCATCCGCAATCCTGGGATTTTGCCTGGGCTGCACAAAAAGAATCCGGCGGCTGGTTTGACAAGTTTACCGACGAACAGATTTTAGCCGCACAAAAAATGCTGTCCCAGTATGAAGGTATTTTTTGTGAGCCGGCCTCGGCAACATCATTAGCCGGAGCCTTGCAGGACATTGCTTCCGGGAAAATCCCTGAAGGCAGTACCATTGTCTGTACTTTAACCGGCAATGGCTTAAAAGACCCTGATACTGCTATAGCACAGTGCACAGCAGCGCATCCGGTGACGATTGAAGCCAGTTTGGATGCGGTTAAGCGGGTTATTTTGGATTGTTTATAAACAGATTTTCACCACGAAGACACGAAGAACACGAAGTTTTGTAGCCGGGACGGTGTTGAGACCACGTCCCGGCTGAGAAAGCAATCTCGGAAGCTTTTCATGACAGCCGGTGAAGCTGATTTAACATTTAAACGTGATCTTAAAGATACTGAATTTAAAGTTAGGCATTTCATGCAATGAATCCATCTGATCGAAAAAAAGTCGCAGTTATAACGAAATATGTTACTGAGTCATTCTCAGAAAGTGATTGGTTTGCGCTTGGACAATTAACTGGGCAGCTCAAAAAAATCTCCGATCATCCACGGTTATTTCGATCAATGAGCTTTGGCGATGATGATTATGAATTTTGCACGGCTGAAGTCTTAGACGCTATTTTTGTTGAAGATAGTAGTTCAATTCCTGAAGTGATTGAGCATTTCGACATCGATCTTTGGTATCAACAGAAGAGTCCCGAGAAATACCAAAAGCTTTTTGTCGCATCGACAGTCAAATCAGCGGATTTTTGGATAGACGGATACCTAAAAGTGTTTGTAAGTCATTTATCATCCAATCGAACTCGCATGTCTTCATTGAAAGTCGGATTAGCGAACTGGGGAGTCTCTGCATTTATTGCTCACGAAGATATAGAAGCATCTCGTGAATGGAGAGATGAAGTCGAGGCTGGGCTTGAATCAATGGATGTATTGGTTGCTGTCGTGGAGCCTGGATTTAAAGAGTCGGATTGGTGTGTGCAAGAAGTAGGATTTGCGTTAGGCCGTAAAATAGACATAATTCCGCTTAGAGCTGGACTCGATCCTTTTGGGTTCTTTGGCAAATATCAAGGAATTCCAATAAAAGGGAAGGTTCCAGAAAATGTGGCAGGTGAAATTACTCAGACGCTTTTGAAAAAACCACAGCATAGAAATAAGATTTTGCAGAGCATGAGCAAAGCCTTTGCCACTTTAAATTCGCAGAAAAAGATAGAACTAATTTCCGTTGTAGATTCTTGGTCTATCGTCACAGATGTCCAACTAAAAACAGTATTGGAACAAGCTTCCCTTTCTGAATTTGAACAGAAGCAGCTAAAGAATCTGATCGCTCAAGTTGGTGCATTTAAATTGCCGGAGTCGGCCATACCTGTTGACGAGTTCGATGATATTCCGTTCTGAACGTGTGAGGCTAGCCCTGTAGGCAGGAATAAGCCCGTTCGAGCGATAGCGAGAACTGGCGTTTCCGGCAACACACTACAATGAAGCAGATTATTAAATATTAAAGTCAGGAGGTAAATTTACTATGAATATTGAAACAATCCTTCATGAAGCTTTACTGCTTCCGCCTCAAGAGCGGGCACAATTGGCAGAACAATTATTATCCAGTCTCGACAGTCGAACGGAAACAGAAGTTGAACAGCTTTGGTTTCAAGAGGCCGCACGTCGTGCTGATGAAATGGACTCAGGGTTGGTGCAACGCATCCCTGCCGATGTGGTTAATCGGGAAGCCAAAGCACTCCTAAGGTGAACTGCTATTTTCTTATGAACCGGATAGTTACAAATCATTTTGCCCAAACGCATAAAAAAGCGCATCATTCGATGACATATCAGGAGGAAAGTCATGAGAACCACTGTTGTATTAGATGATGAATTACTGGAAAAAGCCCAAGCTTTAACCAACGTACAGGAAAAATCCAGCCTGATAAAGGAAGCCTTAAAAGCTCTGATAGAGCGGGAAAGTGCTAAAAGGTTAGCTTTGTTAGGTGGCAGTGAGCCGCAATTGCTGGCGATTCCGCGTAGGCAAAGCTCCGCTCAAGTGAATGATGATCTTAGTTGATACTTCTGTTTGGATTGACCATCTCCGTAACAATGAACCGTTGTTAGTCAGTTTGCTAACGTCAAATAGCGTCCTTTGTCATCCCTTTGTTCGAGGTGAGTTGGCATTAGGGAATCTCAGCCAACGCCAAATTATTTTGAGTGCTTTGGATAATCTGCCTTAAGCCCCTATCGTCTTTGCCGATGAGGTCAATCGGTTCATAGAAACGCATTCTTTGTTTGGTTTGGGAATAGGGCTTATCGATGCGTATTTATTAGCTTCCACGCAACTGGCAATCAATGCCAAATTGTGGACTCGCGATAAACGTTTATTGGCTGTTGCCATGCGCCTCAATTTGGCGATGGTGCTGGAATAATTGATCGACGAATAATTGAATGACCCAAAGGCCAACCAATATCGGCTTTTTTATTGGAAAACCCATGTATTATCAAGGCGTAAAAAAAACCATAGTTACCCGTCCGGTCACGAAAGCACGTTCTAACTTAGGCGAAATGCATCCGATAGTGGAGCGTATCTTTTTAGCCAGGGGTTTAACTTCGGAAGCTGAGCTGATCAGAACGCTGGCAAAGCTTCCGTCGCCGTGGCTGTTATCGGGCATGGAAGCTTTGGTAGGGCATTTGATCACGGCAATCAATGAGCGACAACGAATTTGTATCGTGGCCGACTTCGATGCTGATGGCGCAACCAGTTGCGCGGTAGCTATCAAGGGCTTGCAATTGCTGGGGGCAGGGGAGGTGTCTTTCGTCGTGCCAAACCGGTTTGAATACGGTTACGGCTTGACCCCTGAAATTGTCGATCTGGTTAAGCTGCAAAATCCCGATGTCATTATTACCGTCGATAACGGCATATCGAGTATAGACGGGGTTAAGGTAGCCAAGGATCTGGGCATAACAGTTCTGATTACCGATCATCATTTGCCGGGACATGAGCTGCCTATTGCAGACGCTATTGTAAATCCCAATCTGGTCGATGATGAATTTCCCGGAGGTGCACTTGCCGGTGTCGGCGTTATGTTTTATGTATTAATGGCGTTAAGAAGCCGGTTAAGGGAGCAGAACTGGTTTGAGCTTAACCAAACTCAGGAGCCTAATCTGGCCCAGTTGCTGGATTATGTCGCATTGGGTACAGTCGCCGATGTGGTGCCGCTGGACCAAGTCAACCGGGCTCTGGTGCATCAGGGTTTGTTGCGGATACGCACGGGGCGCTCGCATCCCGGGATTAATGCGCTTATCGAAGTATCGGGCAGAAAACCCGAAGCCATTTTTTCCTCCGATTTGGGTTTTGCGCTGGGGCCCAGGCTTAATGCGGCAGGTCGTATGGACGATATGTCGCTGGGAATTCAATGCCTGTTGACCGAAGACCCAGCGCTGGCAAAACAAATGGCGCTGCAACTTGATGAGCTGAACAATGACCGGCGTGAGGTCGAAGGGCAAATGAAAACTGAGGCCATGGCGTTGTTAAGCGAGATGAAAAAGCTTGATGAACATCATTTGCCTGCGGGCGTTTGCTTGTTTGATGCCAACTGGCACCAAGGTGTTATCGGCATTTTGGCGTCCCGAATTAAAGACCAATTGCATCGTCCTGTTATTGCTTTTGCACCCGCCGGAAAAGACGAGATAAAAGGCTCCGCGCGCTCAATTCCAGGCGTTCATATTCGGGATGTGTTGAGTGATATTGCCGCACTACACCCTAAATTGCTGAGTAAATTTGGCGGTCATGCGATGGCCGCAGGCATGAGTTTGAAAATGCACGACTATCCGCCTTTTGCATTGGCTTTTGATGCTTTGGTCAGAAAGCGTCTACTTACTATCGATCTGGAGCAAAAAATCTATTCCGATGGCGAGTTGACTGAAAAAGAGATGACTATTGAATTTGCTGAATTATTGCAAAACGCCGGGACTTGGGGACAGGAGTTTCCCGAACCTGTTTTTGATGGCGTTTTTGATGTTATTCAATCGCGTATTGTCGGTCAGCGCCATCTTAAATTAGTGTTGAGAAAACCGTTCGGCGATTTGTTGATTGATGCGATTGCATTTTATGTGGATAAGCCGGAAAACTGGCTGGGTTTAAGGCACATCAAGGCGGCTTACAAACTGGATATCAATGAATTCAGGGGAAATCGCAATGTGCAGCTTATAGTGCAGTACCTGGAAAAAATCACATAAAAAAAGGGCGGTTTAACCGCCCTTTTTTATATTACAGTGTGGTGCTTATTTTTTTGTTTCGGCGGGCACTGCTACCGGAGCTGGCTCAGAGGCTTTGGGTTCTGCTGCCGGAGTAGCTGCTTCACTTTCAATCGCTTTGGCAGGCTCCGCTACGGGTTCTATCGTAGCGGGAGCGGCGGCCTTTTCTTCAACGGCTGGAGGTGTGGCTTCTGCAGCAGGTTGCTCTTGCGTTGTTGCAGGAGCGGCTTCGGCTTTTGGTTCGTCAGTCAGCGGCACCAATATTTCTACTTTGGCCTGTTTACGCAATGTTTCTATCATGTCCTGAACTTTTTTGCGTTGCAGGAAAGGCATCAGTTGCTCTTTAACCGCTTCCAATGGAGGAGGCGTTAGCGGGCGAGAATCTTCTTTTAAAATCACATGATAGCCAAATTGGGTCTTAACTGGTTCCTTAGTGTATTTGCCCTTTTCCAGTGCGGCTGTGGCTTCAGAGAAAGGAGCAACCATTTGTGCAGCAGAAAACCAGCCTAAATCACCGCCATTTTGCGATTCTTTAGCGTCTAATGAATGCTTGTTGGCTAATTTGGCAAAATCTGCACCTTTATTCAATTCAGCAATCAGTTTTTTAGCTTCTGCTTCGGTTTTAACCAAAATATGACGCGCCTTAAATTCGGTTCCCTTTTCAGCAGCAATTTTACTGTCGTATTCAGCTTTAACCTCAGCATCAGTGACAGGATTGGCTTTAATGAAGTCTTGCAGATTAGCTTGGGTTAATAATGCCTTTTTAGCGGCCTCTAGCTGCGCTGCCAATTCAGGCGACTTATCCAGTTGTTTTTGTACGGCATCCTGAACCAGCAATTCACGCTGTACGAGTTCCTCAATCAATTTTTCTTTAGGAAAAACCTGTCCGTGACTGCGCTCTGCGATTTCTTTTTCCAACGCTTCCAGCGTCGATTTGGCGATATACTGACCATTGACAACTGCAATTGCATCGGCTTTATCAATCGCAGTTGCAGCAGGAGTAGTGCTGCCTGTATCAGTTGCTTTTTCTTGATTACAACCAGCAAGCAATGCTGTGCCGACAATAAGTAGAGGGATGAATTTTTTTTTCATTTATAATCTTCCTTTAGTTTCTTCAGAGGGTGAAAGAGCATTAATGCCTAAGGCATGAATTTGTTGTTTCATCATGTCGCCCAGCGCGTTATAAACAAGCTGGTGTCGCTGAACTAAAGATCTGCCCTCAAAAACGTCAGCGACAATAGTGACATGATAATGACCGCCGCCGCTACGCGCTCCGGCATGTCCGGCATGAGCTGCACTGTTATCAATAATTTCTAAAAGCTCTGGATTAAAAGCGTCATTTAACAGCTTTTTAATTAACTCGGATGTCATTGTGGAAAGACCTTTTTAAATGGTTTAACGGTAACCTTAACATAAACTCCGGCATCAATATAGGGATCGACGTCCGCCCATTGTTGGGCGTCTGCAAGGCTTTCAAACTCGGCGACCACCAGACTGCCGGTAAAACCGGCTGCACCGGGATTGTCACTGTCAATTGAAGGATGGGGGCCTGCTAAAACCAGTCGTCCGGCATCCTGCAGCTCTTGTAGTCGTTGGAGATGCGCCGGGCGCACTAACAGTCTTTTCTCCAGACTATCCGCTATATCTTCACTGATAATGGCGTATAACACGTTTTTATTCCTCTGTGTCAGGGATGTACTTATATAAAAAAAACATTTGTAACAAAATAAAAATGACCATCAAAGCCGGTACGCCAAATGTTTTAAAGGTAACCCAATCATCAGTATTGTAATTATACATCACATAAAGGTTGATAAAGCCTACGCTAATAAAAAAGCAGCCCCACATAGTATTTAATCGTTTCCAGATCAATGCTGGTAAGGTTAAGCTGCCGGACAGCATTTTTTCAATAAAGGATTTTTTGCCGATAAACTGGCTACCCAAAAAGGCTGCGCCGAATAGCCATTCTATAATAGACAGTTTCCATTTGATAAATTGCTCATCCTGTAAGTAGAGGGTTGCACCCCCCATTACCAGAATCAATCCCAAGGTAATCCATTGCATGGTCTCGACCTTACGGTATTTAAACCAGGCAAAAGCTACCTGAATAATGGTTGCAACGATGACAACGGCGGTGGCAACATAGATATCGTAAAGTTTAAACGCGATAAAAAATAAAAGTATGGGGAAAAACTCGAAAAGCTGTTTCATGAGTAACTGAGGGTAGGGTGATCAGGCGTAAGCATCTATTCCTGTTATCAATTGAGCGCGTTGATCTTGCAGCGGTGCATTGAATTCCTGATTGTAGGCAGAAAGTGCTCTTTGGGTTCGTAAATTGGTTAGTTTAATAAAATTATTTTGGCTAGTTAAATCAATGCTTAAGCCAACATTATCCAGTGTTTTTTTAATCTCTTCAGGAGTAGAAGGCTGATTAACTTTTTTGTCTGGGGCATCCTTTGCGACAGATAATTTGTTTTCGTTATTATATTGCACACCATTATTACCAACTTTCCGGTTAAGGCCTATGGTCGAATTTAATGATGAGCTATGAATTTTCATAATATACGGAGCAAACCGGTACGCAAACTTAACTATCGTTTATTGTAAAATCTTTAGTGAGGAATGTACACGCTTAAACAACCGTTTCTGTTAAAATTCTAGTTATTTTTGGAGCAAATCTGTGGATAAAAACACGAAAACAGAATTAGAGGCCGCTGCATTCAGGCGCTTAGTCAAGCATTTGCAAAAAAACACCGACGTTCAAAACATCGATTTAATGATATTGGCGGATTTTTGCCGAAACTGTCTGGCTAAATGGTATATGGCGGAGGCGGTAGAGCAGGGCATAGCGATGGATTACGAGCAAGCCAGAGAAATCGTCTACGGTATGCCTTATAGCGAGTGGAAAGATAAATTTCAAACCGAAGCCACAGCAGAACAATTGGCCGCTTTCGAACGCAAACAACAAACCAAACAATGATGATCGACAAATCGCAATATGATGATGTGTTTTCCGGCGTTATCGGGCAGGATTATGAGTTGCTCAATTTAATCTGTCCGTTAGCAACCAAAATGAGCCGTTTGGTAGGCGATAAGGCCTCTGAATATGCGGCGCAAACAACCGATAATCTCAATGTTGTGGAGCTGGGCGGCGGCACCGGCATTACTACCTTATCATTATTAACTGCATCAGATAATTTCAATATCATTAGCATTGATAACGAGCCGGTTATGCAGGAACAAGCCAAAAAGCATCTGCACAAATGGGCGGCAAATGGCAAACTGGTTTTTTGCGGCGATGATGCATTAACGGCGCTACAAAACATTGCGACTGACAGCGTCGATATAGTGGCTTCGGCCTATACCCTGCACAACTTTCTCGATACTTATCGTAAGGAAGTCATGCAGCAGATCTTCAGAATCTTAAAACCCGGCGGTCAATTCATTAACGGTGACCGTTACGCTTTGGATGATGTTTCCCTTCATACGCGAACCATACAGCAGGAAGTCAGCGGTTATTTCAAAGTATTAACCCAGCTCAATAAACTGGACGTGCTGGAACACTGGATAGTGCATTTGTTTAGCGATGAATCAGAAAATCACGTGATGCGTGAGTCGGTAGCGTTAGCTCAGCTACAGGACGCCGGCTTTTCAGATATCAATCTTTCCAATAGACTTGAAGTCAACGCGCTGGTGACAGCGACAAAGCCCGGTTAATCAATTACTCATGAAACACATTCTTAGTTCTTTTTTGTTACTGCTTACCACTGCCCAACTAAGCGGTTGCGCCAGCTTGGGCAGAGGTATGGCTGAAGCCTTTCTGGAAAAACAACAATCGGTCGATATCCGTGTTTGTGACATATGGGGAAAACCCTTCGATGGACTTGCGCCGTTTCTAGGCAATAAGCAAGGCAAGATGAAGGTGCTCATGGTGCATGGAGTGGGTAATCATTGGCCGGGATATTCAACTCAATTTGTAGAAAAACTGGCTAAAGAACTGGATTTACCGGTAATGTCTGCGCAGTATAAAAATATCTCGCTGACAAGTCGGCTTGATTCAAGCAAAAATCTGGGCAACTTAAGAATCAACCGCTTGCTAAGTAAAGACAAAAGCAGAGAGTTAATGTTTTATGAGTTAACGTGGTCTGCCATAACTGCCAAGCAAAAAGAAGTACTGGCCTATGATAATTCTGGAGAATATTCGTTTCGCAGAGCCGAAGTCAATGATTTGATGAAAAAGTTCTCCAATGACACCAGTCCTGACCCGATTATCTATCTGGGAGAGAGTAGGGAAGACATACTGGTTTCATTCGGCCAATCTTTATGTTGGATGACAAAAAGTAATTGGGCTGACTTGCCTGATGATGTAAAGCAGGCCTGTTCATTTAATGATGACACCATAGCAACGAATATGCGGATAGATCAATACGCCTTCATTTCGCATAGCTTAGGCAGCCGCATCATTATCGATGGCATGCAGCGCATTGCTTCTTTGCTGGATAAACGTAATGTCGAATTTAGTGATGCTTTAAAGAACAAAGAAATCCCCATTTATATGATGTCTAACCAACTGCCTATGTTGCAGTTAGGGCGCAAATTACCCGATGTAAGCAATCAAAAAGCGGTCTATTGTCAGCCGAATGGCGAAAAGTATAATCAACGCATGCTGTCTAAAACCCCCATCATTGCCTTTAGTGATCCCAACGATTTGTTAAGTTATGCGATTCCTCACGGTTTTGTAGAAAAATATCTGGATTCAAGATTATGCGTTGATGTGACTAATGTTAACATCAACGTAGCGACCATCTTTGACGCATTCGGTCTGGGTAAACTTGCCAATCCAATTGATGCGCACGTAGGCTATGATACTGATAATCGGGTGATTGCACTCATTGCCAAGGGCATTGGCAACCAGAACACCGCCAAAATTGTGAATGACCGTTGTCGATGGGTTGAAACGATAGATTAACGCAGTAAAAATCGTACAGGGGCGGATTTATCCGTCCCAAAGGACGCTCATAGGCGTAGTAGCCAATAACACAGAAACGCCACCAGCTTTGAGTTTTTCAACAAATCAAAAAGTAACTGTCACCATCGCTTGTTCATGCCAAACATAAATGCAAATAACTGAGTCGGTAGCCTGATAGGGGGACGAACTTCAATAGAGCATAATTAGAGACATGATATTAATTTAACATAATATACATTATGCGAAGTCTTGGCTATTGTCTCCGAGGCTGGTAGAGCGTTAGGCCCGCATAATGCACCCTATGTAAAAATTACCATTCGTGGTACAAAAGGACAGTACTACTTACCCCTGTCCTTGTGGTTGTTGCGAATCGTTCTTAATTGAAAAGTGAAAAACATGATAAGAAAAGTAGACCGTAAAAAAACACTGCCATCATTTTCAATAGATATAGGGGAACTAGGTTCTGTTGACGTTTCATCTCAGCCATAAAAGTACCGAGGAAAATGACAGCATCCCCATGTAATTAATAGCCTTTTTCTCGTATCGAGTGGCAATTCTGCGGTAATGTTTGAGCTTGCCGAACATGCATTCGACCGCATGCCGCTCCTTATAATGCCAATAATCGCATTTAAT
>NZ_JAWPOH010000031.1:0-44169 GCF_037671525.1 Methylobacter svalbardensis | reverse complement strand
CTTTCAAGACGTATATGCAAGATGCCAGTAAAGTTTTGTGTGTCATGAAGAAAATGCGTGAAGATTTCGCAATCCCTGCGTGAATTTTACTGTAGTGGCTTGGAAATTATTTACCTGAGAAACTATAGACCAAACCGGCAATGACCGGGGACACTGAAAACGGCAGATCAATCAGGGTAATCAGCAGGCTTTTGCCGCGAAAGTCAAAACGGGCTATCGCCAAGGCGGCGGACACGCCAAACACGGTGGTCAGCGGCACGGTGACCACGGCAACCAACAGGGTCAAGCGCATCGCTGCCAGCGCATCGGGATGCGTCAGGCTGGCACTGTAGGCCGTCCAGCCTTTGGCAAAGGCTTCAATGAGTACGGTCAGCAGCGGCAAAATCAGAAACAATCCGATAATGCTCAGGGTGAGTCCGATCAAAGCGTATCGAACCCAGTCGGGATCCGACAGCGTCAGTTTTTTTGAAGCCAGAAAAGAGGTAGCGGAAACAGCATTCATCACGAATCTCTCACAGTTGTCCTGATCGACGGCGTACCCACCATTGCAGCCCGTTAATCAATAATAATAATAGAAACGACAGGATCAGCATGGTCAAACCAATCGCGGTTGCCCCGGCGTAATCGTATTGCTCCAGTTTGGTGATAATCAACAGCGGCACGATTTCCGAGATATAAGGCATATTGCCGGCAATGAAAATGACCGAGCCATACTCGCCGACGCCGCGCGCAAAAGCCAGCGCAACGCCGGTAATGGTCGCCGGCAGAATATTGGGCAGAATCACTTTAACAAACGCTTGCAAGCGCGTGGCGCCAAGACTGGCGGCGGCTTCTTCCATCGCGGTGTCGAATTCCTGCAACACCGGTTCAATGGTGCGTACCACAAACGGCAAACCGATAAAGATCAAAGCAAAGACAATGCCCAGCGGCTTGTAAGCAATTTGCACATCAAGACTATCCATCACCAGCTTGCCGATCCAGCCGCGAGGTTCGTAGATTGCGGCCAGCACGATACCGGCCACGGCGGTCGGCAAGGCGAACGGCAGATCGATCAACGCGTCGAACAGGCGTTTGCCGGGAAAGGTATAGCGCACCAGCGACCAGGCGATGATAAAGCCGAACACCCCGGCAACAAAGGCGGCAATCAGCGCCGCGCCAAAGCTGATGCGGAACGAGGCCTGCACACGCGGGTTGGTCAGTATCGCCCAGTACTCGTCGAGGCTGAGCTCAAACGTTTTCAGCAGCATCGCGCTCAGCGGAATCAGCACGATCAAGGCCAGATAAACCAGGGTAAAACTGATGGCCGGGCGAAATCCCGGCATGATGTTACTTTGTGGCATATCAATAATCTTTTATGTGTTGGTCTGTATCGTTTCGCAACCCATCCAACAAATGGTGCGGTAAATTGGAGTGCCAGCTTTGCTTGCGCAGCAGGCAGAGCCTGCACTCCGGTTAATGGCCTTGGGTTAACGGAAAAACCGTTAACCCAAGGCCGCATTTCTTATGGCGCGTAAATTTGATCGAAATAACTGCCGTCATCGAAATGCTCTTTTTGAGCCTGCGCCCAGCCGCCGAATTTTTCGTTGACGGTAAACAGCTCCAGTTTCGGAAAGCGTTTCAAGTCTTCAGGATCGGCATGTTCCGGTTGGTAAGGACGATAAAAATGCTTCGCCGCCAATTTTTGCCCGACCGGTGAATACAGGTACTGCAGATAGGCTTCAGCCAAATCCAGGTTGCCGGTCTTTTTGGCAACCTTGTCCACCAGCGTTACCGGAGTTTCGGCCTTGATGCTGACCGGCGGCACTATGATTTCAAACTCGCCGGAGCCCTGCTCTTTAAGCGCCAAAAACGCTTCGTTTTCCCAGGTGATCAGCACATCGCCGATACCGCGCTGGATAAAGGTTGTGGTGGAGCCGCGCGCACCGGAATCCAGCACCGGCACATTCTTGTAGACTTTTTTAACAAAATCCTTGGCGGCTTCCTTGCTGCCGTAATTCTGTTCGCCAAACGCCCAGGCGGCGAGATAGTTGTAACGCGCTCCGCCTGAAGTTTTTGGATTGGGCGTAATGACCGAAACGCCTTCTTTGGCCAAATCATCCCAGTTTTTAATCGCTTTGGGATTATCTTTGCGCACTAAAAACACGATGGTGGAGGTGTAAGGCAGGCTGTTATTGGGCAATCGGCTTTGCCAATTTTCGGGCAATATACGTGCTTTTTTGGCGATTTGATCGATGTCGTAAGACAGCGCCAAGGTCAGCACATCGGCTTCCAGCCCGTCGATCACCGCACGGGTCTGTTTGCCTGCGCCGCCGTGGGATTGCTGGACCTTAACGTCTTCGCCGGTTTTATCTTTCCAGTATTTGATGAACTCTTTGTTGAAGTCCTGATAGAGCTCCCGGGTCGGGTCGTAGGACACATTCAGCAGCGTTCTGTCTGCCAGGGTCGCACCGCTTGACAATAAGGCCAGGCTGAAAAACACGAGTTTTAAGGGAATGGTAAATTTCATGGTTTTTCCTTAAATTAAAATGATTTAGGTTTTTATCGCAATAGTGCCGGAACCGGGGTCATGGTAAGCACCTTAGCTAACTTATGAAAACGATATATTTAGAACTACTTATCTAAAAATTAGATAATAACTACGGCAGCGACATCGCTCCCGCAGTTATCGCACTCATTTACTTGATCGTACCGTCGCCAAACGCATTCAGCGACACTTCGAAGTAGAAGAAATTACTAGCCTCTGATGTAAAAGGGCCGTTGGCCGTGCTGCCCTTATCGAATGACCGGGTAAAGTTACCCGGTTCGAAGCGGGCATAACTCAAGCTCCAAGCTCCAATCGACATACGGATTGAGTTTATGGCGCATACGAATGTCGAGTTCATGCCCCAGGAAGTTGCCGCTTTTACCGCTCCTGTCTCTCAGGTTGGCGCGGTTCCAGGCATCGGTTTCGCTTTCCAGCCAGAAGGCGTTATAACCGGCGTCGATACGCACATTTTTATAGGGTGTAAATTCCAGTCGGGCTTTAGGGGTATGAACGTTATCCCAGGAGAAATAATCGTTGCGCGACCACGGCTGGTTGAAACCGTAAAAGGCATCAAATTTCTGGTTCATGTTGTCACTGGAATTTTTGTCGCCGGTGCCGTAGCCGTAATACAGGCTGGCCCGAGGCTTCCAGTCATGATCAAAGGTATAACCGGATTCCAGCGAGTACGCCAGAGCATCATGCTGGCGCAAGGTCTGCGTTGTACCCGAAAGCGAACCGGAGCGGCCAAACTGTTTGTTGATATCCGCGTCAAAATCAAAGCCGCTATCGCCGAAAAGTCCATAAACCCGTAAACCCGGCGCATAAATATCCATATCGGGCTTACGATTAGCCGCAACGGTATTGGTTGGGTCGCCATTTTGCTTGCGGCCCAGGAAGTAGGGCTGGATGGTGATAAACTCCGACCACTGCCGCAGATTCAGCACGCCGCCGTAAAACCAGGTATCTTCGTCAGCCCGGTCAAAATCATATTTTGACCGTTCAACTGGATGAAACGCAAAGGTATCCAAATGCCAGTCGTTTTGCTTTTTGCCGAATTGGACACGAAAACCCTCGAAATTGTTGGTGGTGTTGCGGAATTGATTGCTGCCCACCAGACGCCGATCCAGCAATTCCAAAGCCTGACGGCCGGCGCGGATGCTTAACGGCCGGTTATGGCCGAGCGCATTGTCGAAATACAGCTCAGCGTAACCCTGAATCAGTTCGAATTCGTTGATGTCAGCGTCGGTTCTTTCATACAGGCCGTTGTAACTGCGGGCGTCTTCAAATTCGACCGCAAAGCGTAGCGGGTCGAGAATGTCTTTTACCCCGATATAGCCGCGAGTTCTCAATAGCCATAGATTGTCAGGGTCGTTGCGATAGGTATTTAGCATAGCATTGGTTGTAGGATTATTTCTGCGCCGCAAATCGTTTTCCCGGTACTCATAACGGGTGCGAAAATCCAGACCGACATCCAGCCATTCCACATCGCGAAACTGCTCGAATTGGGTTTTGCTCAAATTACGCACATAAGCCGGTGGATCGGTGTCCGGCTCGACACGATAACCTTTGGTTTTGACGTAATAATCCTCGGCATTTACTAAACTGGGCAACGCCAGCAGCAGACCCAAGGCACCGGTTACCGTCGCAATATTGACGAAATTACGCTTCATAGTTTTACCTTCATTTAAAAATCTTTTTTTGATTAGTAACTTCCGGTGATCCGGTCGGTTCACGTTGTAGTGTTGTTTTCGCCGTTTTTTTACGGTAGAAATTTATAGTTATTATTTATATATCAAAGCGTAACTTCTCCTTACGTTCGATCTGTACCACCTTGTTGTCATGAATGATAATTTCGATTGAACCAAAATTAATTTCTTGCAAAATACTGGCAATCTGATCTGAGATTTCAGTTATCTGTTGTTCTTTGCTGCGGTTTCTCGTATCAGATGCCATAAAAACACTCCTGCAAAACTTACCGTTGATGTTGAAGCGCCGCTTAAATCAGGCATTATCTTCAATAAACCGATAAGCTTAAGATTTAATAGCGAATAAAAAGATTACCAAATAAGCAACACAAGTTGCTCAGGTGCAATATTAGAGGAGATCAGGGTTTTAATGAAACGATATAATTAGATTATAATATCTAATTATAAGATATTGAGCTTCTGTCGCCAGCACTCGCCCTGTAAAATCAGTTGCTTAAACTGCAAATTATTTCAGTGTAATGGCGACAGACTGTTTGACGGGACTGAATAAAGCAGAATTATTCCTGGCTTGGCTGAGGGTTTTTACGAAAGGCGGAGAATACTAAACATCCGGGGAGTCGCTATTGTTGCGCAGGTTTATATGGCATTTTGAGCCACTTAGAAACATGAAAGTCGGGTTGCGGGAGCGACGTAGGCGTCGCTCCCGCGGAATTCGTGGCTATGCTAAACCGGACACACTCTAGAATAACCTGAAATATAAGAGGTGCGTCGAACGTGAATCAAGAAAAACAAAAAGTGGACAGCAAAGCACTGCGCGCTCTACGCTTCGATCTTAACGTTCCCGGCAAGCCAGTCTGTCCAGGCGGAAAAATTATCGCCCTTGGTCGATGACAACTGGATGATTTGTATACCCGGATTGACCTGCCTGGCGAAGTTAATACAACGCTGCACATCAAAATCGACATACGGCAGCAAGTCGGTTTTATTGATGATCATTAAATCTGCCGCATGAAACATGTCCGGATATTTGAGCGGTTTATCGTCGCCTTCGGTCACTGACAGCACCACGACTTTATGCGCTTCGCCCAAATCGAATGAAGACGGGCAAACCAGATTGCCGACATTTTCTATGGCCAAAAAACTGTGGTCTTTTATGCCCAGCGCCTGGAGCGCATGACCAATGCCGTGGGCATCGAGATGGCAGGCTCGACCGGTGTTGATTTGCAGCGCAAGTACGCCGGTGGCTCTGATTCGATCCGCGTCATGCTCGGTCTGCTGATCGCCTTCGATGACGGCGATAGGAAAACGGTCTTTTAAGACTTTAATCGTTTCGACCAGCAAGGTGGTTTTACCCGCGCCGGGACTGGAAACCAGATTCAGCGTAAAAATATGATGCTGCTGAAAGTAAGTCCTGTTTTGCTCCGCATAGGCATTGTTTTTACTGAGCAAGTCCTGCTCGACTTTAACCAGACGCTCTGTTTCGTGATCATGATGGTGATCACCGTGGTCATGGTCATGCTGATGAACTTGCCCGTTTACAGGCTGGAGTTTGATAATTTTGCCTGGTTGGCTGCAACCGCATATTCCGCACATAAATAGTGGCCTTTAGGAGTGAAAGTATTTTATTCTTGGGTGTTGATTTCAGGGAATGCCATTTGTTTTTACCATGAAGAGCATGAAGAAGTTGCTGTATTGACTGCCTGCGTTTTCTATAGAGATGATTTTATAAAACAAAACTTTTTGGTACTTACTTTAATAACTTTACAGTAAAGGTGATTAGAAATCCTTATTCGACAAATCGCCCAATTCTCTTTCCTTCATTATCTTCATGCTCTTCATGGTCATAAAAACAAGTTATAAACATCAATGAGACATTGTTACGCATCAGCACCTTTATTCATTTGCTTGTTTGCTTAGATAACAATCAAGTCTTTAATTTTCATGTCCGCGCCCTGAATGACTTTAACCTTAGGACTTCCACAATGGGAGCATGGATCATGCGAAGTTTCCAGTTCAACTTCAAGTCCGCATTGCCGGCAAATTCCCAGTCCGGCTATATCGGAAATGATCAATTCGGCATTTTCCGCCAGCGAGTCTTTCATGACCACATCGAAACCGAAGCGCAATGCATCCGGCTCAATACTGGAAAGTTTGCCGATTTCCAGGGTCACTTTGGTGACCTTGCTGAACTTTTGGCTCACGGCATGATTTTCCAGAATTTCCCTGACGTTTTCCAGGAGGGAGAGTTCATGCATGGCTGTCCCTGCCCTGCACCCTTCGGGCAAGTGCAAATCTGCTCCCGGCAGATTTGTCATGCATGATAACCCATCTAGGCACCCTTCGGGCAAGTGCAAATCTGCTCCCGGCAGATTTGTCATGCATGATAACCCAGCCATGCACCCTTCGGGCTAGTGCAAATCTGCTCCCGGCAGCTTTGTCATGCATGGCTTGCCTGTTTAAGCCAAAAATCAACATCGGGATTGCCCAATAATTGCCCTGCAAATGAACACGCTTTTGCCAAATTATGTTCAGCGTTAGCACTTAAGCCTTCGCCTAATTCAAATTTATCGGCTTTGATGCTCAGCAGAAAACACGGCGGCGGCGTTTGCTTTTTTATCGATTGATACACGTCCAAGACCGCCGCAGGACTCATCGCGTGCGTCGTGTAGCTTTTATCCCGGGCTGGCTCCAGCACGGTAAAATCAAACGCATCGACGCTGGCTACGGAGGCATCGACAAATAATACCAAGTTCCTGTTTTCCAGATCCAGCGCATGTTCGATTTGTAATTGGAAGTCGGACAATATTTCAATCGCGTCCAAGTCGCAATGAGTTTCGATATATTCCAACAATAACGGCCCCAGCGCATCATCGCCGCGACTGAGATTGCCATAGCCGAACAGCAACACCGGTTTACCCATGTTCCCGCTCAATCTGACCGTCACTGTGTTTGACCAGCTTATCGATCAGCTTGCCGTCAACATCGACCAACTCCAGTTGCAGCGGCATTTTGCCTACCGCATGGGTGGCGCAGGACAAACAGGGATCGTAAGCGCGTATCGCCACTTCCAGATTATTCAATAACGGTTCGGTCAGTTCGCGGCCGGACAAATATTCTGCGGCCACTTGCCGCACCGACTCGTTCATCGCCATGTTGTTGCTGGTGGTCGAAACGATTAGGTTGGCTTTGGTGACAATGTCGTTTTCATCGACCTGATAGTGATGGAACAGGGTACCGCGCGGCGCTTCAATCACGCCCACGCCTTCATAGCGTTTTTCACCTTGTGCGACCAAATCAGAGCCCATGATGTCCGGGTCATTCAGCAACTGTTTAATGCTTTCTGTGCAATGCAGCAGTTCAATCAGGCGCGTCCAGTGATATGCCAGGGTGCTGTGTACCATCGCTTCGCCGCTGTGCGCCTTAAACTCGACTCTGGCGGCTTCGGCCAATGGCGTGTCGATATAGTCGCAGTTATTGACCCGCGCTAAAGACCCGACCCGGTACCAGCCTTGTTCCTGTCCCAGCGACAACAGATAAGGAAATTTCATGTAGGTCCAGGAGCGGACTTCTTCATGGATATAATTGTTATATTGGCAATAATCGACGTGATCCATAATGGTTTCGCCGTGCTCATTCTTGGCGCGGATACCGCCGTGATAAAGCTCCAGCGCACCATCCGGCTTGGTCAAGCCCAGATAATTGCTGCGTATCGTGGCAAAATCATCGTAATAAGGCAGGTTGGAGCAATGCACTTTCTTGATCAGCGCAACCGAACCTTCCGCCCAGGTTATCATCTGGTCGATGTCTTCGAGCAGGTAGTCGCGTTCCGCTTTGCTCAGCGATTTGTTCATGCCCCCGGCAATCGCGCCGGTGCCGTGTATGCGCTTGCCCGACACCATGCGAATGACTTCCTGGCCGTATTTGCGCAGTTTTACGCCCTGTACGCCGATTTCGGGATATTCGCTCAATACCGCGACAATCGAACGCTTGCTGATGTCGCTTTCAAAACCGAACAATAAATCCGGGCTGGATAAATGAAAGAAATGCAAGGCATGGGATTGCATGACTTGCCCGAAATGCAGCAAGCGCCTTAATTTGTCCGCCGAGACGGGCAAGTTTTCAGGGTCGATGCCGACCAGTTGGTCTATGGCTTTGGCGGCGGCTAAATGATGGCTGACCGGACAGATGCCGCATAAGCGCTGCACCAGAACCGGCAATTCCCAATAGGGCCGACCTTGAATGAAGCGCTCAAAGCCGCGAAACTCAACGATATGCAATCTGGCCTGCTGGACTTTGTTATCCGCATCCAGCAATAACGTGACTTTGCCGTGGCCTTCAACGCGCGACACCGGATCGACGACAACGCGTTTTAAACTGTCCCGGTTTTCAGCTGTTTCTAAATGTTCGTACATGATTTTCCTCGTATTTGTAGGTCGCTCAATCGTAATGAACCAACTCGTAAGGCAATGAAGGTTCACGCCCTTCGATCAAATCGGTCAGGAATTTCCAGAACACGTCCGCTGACGGCGGGCAGCCGGGTAAAAAATAATCGATTTTGACGACTTCATGAATCGGCCGCACCTGATCCAACAGCAAGGGCAATTCCATGTCGCTGGGAATCTGCGGATTTTCCACGCCAATTCCGTCCATATAAGCCTCATTCAGGCATTCCTCAAGCGGGATATGATTGCGCATCGCCGGCAATCCGCCGTTAATGGCGCAAGCGCCGACCGCAACCAGGATTTTGCAGTTATTACGAAACTCCCGTAATACGTGGACGTTTTCGGAATTGCACACGCCACCTTCTATCAGGCCTATATCGCAGTTAGTACAGTGTTCTATGTCGGTAAGCGGCGAGCGGTCAAACTCGACTACTTCAACTAATTGCAGCATGCGCTCGTCGATATCCAGAAAAGACATGTGACAGCCGAAACAGCCTGCCAGCGATGTAGTTGCGACTCTAATTTTATTTGCCATGTTTAGGATGCTCCGAAGCTAAAGCGACTTGGTCGATTTGTTGATGATCGTAAATACGCTCACCAATCGGCACCTGATAACCGGTACGTTTAACCAGAATCGCGCCGGTAGGACAAATGTGGACAGCCTGATCGTTCACATCCACGTCAGTATCTTTCAGTAACCCGCTTTCAGCATTGACGATCAAATGCTTGTGGATGCCGCGCCCGCTGAGCGCAAATACGTTTTTACCGTCTGTTTGCTGGCTGGCGCGAACGCACAAGGCGCAAAAAATACAACGATTATGGTCGATCATCACCTCGGCATGTGAGGCATCTACTTTTCGATCCGGGTAAAACAATGGAAAATGGTTGTCGAGCATATTCAAATGATAGGCCACGGCTTGTAACTGGCAATTGCCGGTTTTTTCACAGGACATGCAAAAATGGTTGCCTTCCACAAACAGCATCTGGGTGATTTTCTTCCGGTCGTCAATCAGCTCTTGAGTCTCACTGAGTACCTCCTGGCCGTCCATAGCCGGAAAGGTGCAGGCAGTACAGTTGCGCCCGTTGACGTTGACTGTACACAGTTTACAGCTGCCGTGCGGGGTAAATTCCGGCTGATGGCATAAGTGCGGAATATAGACGTCGGCTGCCATCGCCGCATCCATAATGGTCTGCCCCTCTTCAAAAGGGATGGTTTTGCCGTCGATGGTAATGTTTTTACTCATGTTCGTTCACCTCTATTTGAGTCAAATGCGCACCGGTATCATCCCGATTGGCCATGCGCCGCGCTGTTTCCAGTGCGCCATCCAAATCGAATCCCGGTTCATAACTGATTTCTTTTAATCGACTTTGATACAAATCCGGGTAACGCTCCAGCGTGGTTAAGATCGGATTCGCCGCGGTTTGTCCGAGGCCGCAATGGCTATAGTTTTTGACCAGTTGACACAATTCCTCCAGCACAACAACATCGCCCGCCGAACCGTGGCCCTTAACAATCTTGTCGATCTGTTTTTGCAATAATGAGGTTCCGACCCGACAAGGCGTACAAAATCCGCAACTTTCATGGGCAAAAAAGTGCGTGAAGTTATGCACCATGTCGAGAATATTACGACTGGTGTTGAAGATAATGAATGAGCCTCCGGTGGCCAAATCTTCAAAAGCCAGCTTGCGCTCGAACTCCTGATCAGAAATAAAGGTGCCTGACGGCCCCCCGACCTGAACACCCAACACATCGTCCGCGCCACAGTCATGCAAAATAGTCTGAATCGTCACGCCAAAAGGGTATTCATAGATGCCGGGACGCGCGCAATCGCCGCTGATACTGAGTATCTTGGTGCCTTTCGATTTTTCGGTGCCGATACTGGCAAACCAGTCGCCGCCATTGACCGCAATGCTGGCCGCCGCCAGAAACGTTTCTACATTATTGACTACGGTAGGCTTGCCCAGATAACCCTGGGTGACCGGGTAAGGTGGACGATTGCGCGGAATACCCGCCTTGCCTTCCAGCGACTCGATCAGCGCGGATTCTTCGCCACAAATATAAGCGCCTGCACCCAGACAGATTTCAATATCGAAATTCCATCCTGCGCCCAGAATATTGCTGCCCAGCAAACCGTTTCGGCGACGCTGATCCAGAATGCCTTGCAGTTTATCGTATAGATGCAAGTACTCGCCGCGCAAATACAAAAAACCCTGTTTGGCTCCGATAATCGCGGCGCACACCGTCATGCCTTCAAAAACCTGATCTGCATAGGAATTTAGCAACACCCTGTCCTTGAATGTGCCGGGTTCGCCTTCGTCGGCATTGCAAATCACATAACGCTCAGCCTGCTGCTCTTCGGAACAAAACTGCCACTTGATCGCCGTTTTAAATCCGGCCCCGCCCCGACCCCGCAAACCTGATTTATCGATTTCGGTCAGCGTTTCCTTGATGCCTCGCTTTAAAACCGCTCTGAGTGCCGCGCCTTGCTCAAGCGTCTGCTTCAGCAATAAACCGGGGTTATGGATATTATCCTCCACCTGAAATAATTCGCTCGGCCATTCGCTCAGGGGTTTTTGTTCATTAATCAGCTCTGTAATTTTATCGCACACAGAATGATCCAGATGAGTCAATGCATAGCCGTTAACCAAGCCGGCAGGTCCCTGATCGCACATGCCGGTACAGGAAGTATTATCCAGACTGACCACGCCATCTGCCCTGACCTCGCCGACTGCAACAGCCAATTTATTTTCCAGATAGTCGAGCAGAGTTTTCTTGCCCAGCATATGATCGGTTATCGAATCGCTGATCAACAGCTCATATCGCCCTCTTCGGGTCAGATGGAAAAAACTGTAGAATTCAATGACGCTGATAATTTGCGTTCGGGGAATGTTCAGCAAGCCGGACAGCTGTTCTATCGCCTCTTCCGGGATATAATGAAAACGGGATTGAATCTGTCTTAGAATTTGCAACAAATGTGTTGCCTGATGATTATTTTCTACGATACCCTGAATGTATTGTCTCACTTTATCTCCCCGGCTTTATCTTTCTGGATGTTTGTGAATATGATACTGGCGAATTATTAAATTAAAGTGACTTATTTCCTTACAAGAGCTAACTATATCTCACTATCGTAGATAAACCAATAATGGGTGCTGATGCGTAACAATGTCTATTGTTGATCCCTTATCCAGCTTATAACTTGTTTTTATTACCATGAAGGACATGAAGATAATGAAGGAAAGAGAATTTGTCGAATAAGGATTTCCAATTTACTTTACTTTACTGTAAAGCTATTAACAATACCTTCGCCAAAATGAAAAGCAGGTCTTTTTTCACTAACCTTAAAAGTATAACTGATTGATTTTTATAAATACAAAAATTATGTTTTTTAAAAAAAACTAAATTGGCAAAGGTATTGATTAAAGCAAGGACTAAAAATTTTTGTTTTATAAAATCATATCTATATAAAACGCAGGAAGTAAATGCAGCAAATTCTTCAAGCACTTCATGCTCTTCATGGTAAAAACAAATGACATTCCCTGAAATCAACACCCCAATAATTAGGTAACAGGACTTCTCATCAAGCACTCATGGCAAAAAAACCAACTTCATTTAAAGCGGCCTTGTCGTTCCCAAACCGTACTATGGCTCATTTTTATAGCCAGATTGAGCAGCAAAAACAGGTTCTACGGCGTATTCATGACATTCTACCGGCGGCGTGTGCCAAACATGCGCTGCACTGCGTTATTAACGGCAAGAAACTGCTGGTTTATACCGATACGGCGGCCTGGGCATCGCAACTGCGCTTTTATAACAGCGCAATTCTCGCCGCCATCGCCCCGCTAACCCGGGAATCGGTCTCGATTATGCAGATTAAAGTCCGGGTAGAGACGCTGCCTACAACATATCTACCCGGACGGACACCGATCATTCCATCGGCGGAAAAAATAGCGTTCATCCATAACCACAGTCTCACGATTTCGGATGAACACTTGAAGCTCGCGTTGCTGAGATTAAGTACAACGCTGGAAAAACTTTCAAAACAGCAAACCCCAGCCTAGTATCCAGGCAAAGGCTGACCACTGTCGACTGTCTTATGCCTCTGGCCTAAGGGTCTCCGCTGAACGCATAAAAGAAATCGGGGCGGTTTCTTCATCGTCAAAGGTAACCATTTCCCAGGCATCCTTATCATTTAATAAAGCGCGAAGTAATTTATTGTTCAATCCGTGCCCCGATTTATAACCGGTAAATTCGCCTATCAAGCTGTGCCCCAACAAATATAAATCGCCTATCGCATCAAGAATTTTATGCTTAACAAATTCATCCGCATAGCGTAGACCATCTTCGTTGATAACCTTGTCATCATCGACCACAATGGCATTATCGAGGCTGCCACCCAAAGCCAGGTTGTTTTGTCGCAACATCTCAATATCTTTCATGAAGCCGAAAGTTCTGGCTCGACTCACTTCCTTGACAAAAGTAGTCGATGAAAAATCCATGGTGGCGGTTTTTACATGCTCTTCAAAGGCAGGATGCTCAAAATCAATCGTAAACGTAACCTTGAAGCCTTCAAACGGCTCAAAAGCCGCCCATTTATCGCCATCCTCAACTCTTATGCTACGCTTTATACGGATATACTGTTTCGGACTGTCCTGTTCTTCAACCCCCGCAGACTGGAGCAAAAATACAAAAGGCCCGGCACTGCCATCCATAATCGGAACTTCTGCGGCACTGACATCGATAATGGCATTGTCTATGCCTAATCCGGCAAAAGCCGAAAGCAAATGTTCTATAGTCGAAATTTTTACATCACCCGCAACCAGGGTTGTTGAGAGTATAGTTTCACCAACATTTTCCGGCGTTGCCTCAATGGTCACCGGGATATCCAAATCGACTCTGCGAAACCGGATCCCGGTATTCACTTCAGCCGGGCGTAAAGTCAAATAAACTTTATCGCCCGTGTGTAGCCCTACACCTGTTGCCCTGATTGTGTTTTTTAAAGTTCGCTGTTTAATCATAAAATCAATAACACTAAGTAAAGAGGGCAAAAGGCGCAAATTCTATCACAATCAGACCCGAAAACTGAATCCATTGTTACTCGCACGCACTAATCTGCTTGACGTCTTAGAAAGGCCGGAATATCCAGATAGTCTAAATCCATATCTTTTTTAGGCTGAGCCCCAAAACGTGTCTCTCTGCTTTCTGATTTATTTTGACGCATGACTGTGGGTGTATCCAGGCCTTCATAACTGACTTCGCCTGCCGCATTCTGATTAACGTACCCTACTGACGCTTTTGGAGCAAGCTTGACCGCCCTGGACGGCAAACCCATTCCTGTAGCCACTACCGTCACTTTAATCTCATCGCCTAAGTCAGGATTAATAGACATGCCGATTTTGATAACGGCATCTTCCGAAGCAAATTCATGAACAATATTACCCACTTCATCGAATTCGGCAATGCCCATATCGGCCGCAGAAATATTAACCAAAATGCCACGGGCACCTTGTAAATTAATGTCTTCCAGTAATGGACAGGCAATAGCTTTCTCAGCCGCCTCCCGAGCCCGGTACTCCCCCTCTGCTGTAGCGGTACCCATAATCGCAGCCCCCATACCGGACATCACGGTTCTGACATCGGCAAAATCAACGTTAATCATGCCTGGATGAACAATAAGTTCGGTAATGCCCCGCACCGCATCCAGCAACACATCGTTAGCCGCTTTAAATGCATTGACCAACGACACATCGTTACCCAGTACCGGAAGTAATTTTTGATTGGGAATGATGATCAATGAATCGACGAATTTTTCAAGCTCTGCTATGCCTTGCTCCGCAGTTGCCAGCTTCTTTTTACCTTCAAATGCAAACGGTTTGGTCACCACGGCAACCGTCAGAATACCCATACTTTTGGCAATTTCTGCAATAACAGGAAGCGCTCCGGTACCGGTACCGCCGCCCATACCTGCTGTCAGGAACACCATGTCAGCGCCCTCTAAAACCTCCTTGATGCGATCCTTGTTTTCGTCTGCCGCCATTCTTCCAACTTCAGGATTGGTACCTGCGCCCAGACCTTTGGTTAATTCGACACCTAATTGAATAATCGTATCAATGTTTAACTTTCTTAATGCCTGCGCATCGGTATTTGCACAGATAAACTCAACCCCCTCCACAAGACTACCCACCATGTGATTGACCGCATTGCCGCCACCGCCACCGACACCAATAACTTTGATGACTGCATGTTCGTTACTCATATCCATTAATTCATATTTCATTGCCATGACCGTTGCCCCTTATTCTGTTAATAAACTATTAAAAATTACCTTGAAACCAACTCTTCATTCTTGAGAACACGCTGGGGCCATTAGAATCAATTCTGACGCCGACACCCTGGTGTTCTTTACCATACATTAACAATCCGACCCCGGTAGAGTGAATCGGATTTTTTACCACCTCAGTTAAACCCGTCACATTTTGCGGCCCACCCATACGAACCGGCATATGAAAAATTTCTTCTGCTAAATCGATTAATCCCATGACTTTTGAACTGCCGCCTGTTAATACTACCCCGGCGGCAATTAATTCTTCATAGCCGCTGCGCCTTAATTCTGATTGAACCAGCAGCATTAATTCTTCATAGCGGGGCTCAATAATCTCCGCCAGATTTTGCGTTGAAATCTTGCGCGGCGCTCTATCGCCGATACTGGGTACCTCAATAATCTCATCTACATTCGCCAACTGCGTTAAGGCGCAGGCATATTTTCGCTTAATATCCTCAGCATTGAGCGTCGGCGTCCGTAGTGCGACAGCTATATCATTGGTCACCTGATCGCCCGCTATCGGAATCACCGCCGTATGCTTGATGGCGCCCTCGACAAAAATCGCAATATCCGTGGTACCGCCGCCAATATCAATCAGGCAAACGCCCAATTCTTTTTCATCTTCAGTGAGTACCGAATTGCAGGATGCCAGTTGTTCCAGCACGATATCATCGACTTCCAGGCCGCAACGCCGAATGCATTTGACGATATTTTGCGAAGCGCTGACACTGCCGGTAACCATGTGAACCTTGGCTTCCAGACGAATACCCGACATTCCGATAGGCTCCTTGATGCCTTCCTGAAGATCGATCACAAACTCCTGAGGCAAAATATGCAAGATTTTCTGATCCGCAGGAATTGCCACAGCGCGAGCGGAATCAATCACCCTGTCTATATCATACTGAGTCACTTCCTTGTCTTTAATGGCCACGATGCCGTGAGAATTAAGGCTACGGATATGACTGCCGGCAATACCTGCATAAACCGACTTGATCTGGCATCCGGCCATTAATTCAGCCTCTTCAATAGCGCGCTGAATGGATTGCACGGTCGATTCCAGATTGACCACCACACCTTTTTTCAGACCGCGCGATGGCGTTGACCCAATGCCTATGATTTCTATATTGCCGTCACTGGTAAGTTCACCAACGATAGCCGCGACCTTCGAAGTACCGATGTCCAGTCCGACTATCAAATTACGCTCTGTTTTTTTCGCCATTTTGTTTACTCTGTGTCACTTTTATTAAGATTAGCCATCTATTTCATGTTGCGGATTGGCAATTTTCTTCCGACCGCCAAGGATGGCGACCGCGACTGCTCCCGGCAGTCTTGCGGCATTTCCGTCATCCACGGGGGTCAGAAGTGTCGCGATCGGTAGGGAACCGATGCGACCAGTCAACTTCTTCGGCTCCAGGTTTCCATGAAACCGCATATCCGTTGGGATACCTCAAATCAACTATTGCCATTCGCTCAACCTGTTCTTGTCCTAATACTTCCAGCGTTTTCAAAAACCGCTGTAATTTCTTTAATTGTTCATTTCGTCCCAACAGTATTTCCAGGCCTGTTGTTAATTTTATCTTCCATGCCCAGCGATCATTAATCGTAAACTCCGCCATTTTCATGGACTGATCCGCTAATGCCGTGTTGACGCCTTTCATAATTTCCAGCGTCTTCAGCTGTTGCAACTCAGGCCCTTGCAAGATGGGCATATTCTTAAATTGATCTATATGCTTCGGTGTAATGATCTCGCCTCGTATGCTAATCAGGCTTTGTTGGCCCCATCGTACATAGGGTTTCTTTTCACGTATCTTGATGTCTATCGCATCAGGCCAGACTCGTTTAACCGTAACGCTATCAACCCAAACTAATTCCGAAACGGCCTGATGTATGGCTTGCATATCGGCATCAAAAAAGCCGGTCATCACCAAGGGTTGTAAAGCCGCCTGTATCTCGTCCTTCCCGAGGTATTGAAAAACCCCTTCGCTTCTTACATATTTAATCGGTATGCTCTTAATCCCTAAACCTGCCATCCAGACTAGGCCCGTAATCAGTAAAACGGTAATCATGATTTTTGCAACAGTCATTCATCATTACCCGCAACTGGTTTCCAGAATACGCCAAACCAATTCATTAAAATCGATACCCGCCTGTTTAGCCGCCATCGGCACCAGGCTATGGTCGGTCATGCCGGGAACGGTATTAACCTCTATCAACTGATACTGCCCCAAGTCATCGATAAATACATCCACTCTTCCCCAGCCTTTAACACCGACTACCTTGCAGGCCGTTACCGCCAATTCCTTCAACGCCTGTTCCTGATCCTGACTCAGTCTGCAAGGACAGTGGTATTGCGTGGTCGTCGCCTGATATTTTGCTTCGTAATCGTAAAATGCATTAGGCGTTTCCAGGCGAATAACCGGCAAGGCCTCGCCATCCAGCACCGCAACGGTATACTCTTTGCCGGTAACCCAGGCTTCTGCATAAACATCGCAACGATATTTTTCCGCCACGATCAAGGCTTTTTGCAATTCATCCCGATTACCGGCCTTGCTCATGCCGATGCTGGAACCTTCCTGCGCCGGTTTGACGATAACCGGAAAACCCAGCTTTTCAATGCAGCCATCCAGATCGGCTTCGTCTTCCAACAAACACCACAGAGGCGTGACCAAACCATAACCCTGCCAGCACAGCTTGGTTCTGAGCTTATCCATAGTCAATGCCGATGCCATCACGCCACTACCGGTATAGGGAATCCCCAGCACTTCCAGAACCCCTTGCAGCACACCGTCTTCGCCGCCGCGTCCGTGGATAATGTTAAATACCCGGTCAATCTTGAGTCCTGCCAACGCTTCAATCGGACTACCGGTGACATCAAGGGCAAGCGCATCTACGCCTTGACATTTTAAAGCTTCATAAACGGCTGCCCCGCTTTTTAACGAGACCTCCCTTTCCGCCGCCGAACCGCCCATCATTACCGCGACTCGACCGAATTGTTTCGGTTTATTAATCGCCAATGCTTTCATATTGCTACACCTACCATACAAACCTCGGTCTGCAAGACTACCCCCTGCTGTTGTTTAACTTTATCCTGTACATAATAAATCAGGGCTTCGATATCGGCTGCCGTAGCATTGCCGGTATTGACAATAAAATTCGCATGCTTTTCCGACACACATGCACCGCCAATTGCATAACCTTTTAAACCGGTTTGCTCTATCAACCTTGCCGCATAATCGCCTTCCGGGTTTTTAAATACCGAACCGCAACTGGGCTGGTTGGTCGGTTGCGTTGCCGCTCGTTTTTCCAATAAGCCCTTAATTTTCTGCTGACTCGAGGCCGTATCGCCTTGCTGTAACGTTAACAGACAGGACAGAAACCACTCGTTATTTAAGCTCTTTACCGACCGGTAACTCACCGTAAAATCCTGCGGATTTCTTTCCGTCACCTTACCCGACATAGCCAGCATTTCCACACGCTTAACAATGTCCCAGGTTTCCCCGCCAAAGGCTCCGGCGTTCATCTTCAAGGCTCCGCCCATGGTTCCGGGTATGCCAGCCAGAAACTCCGCGCCAATTAAGCCCCGTTCCCCACAAAAACGCGCCACATGTGCGCAGGGAACTCCCGCTTCGACATAAACCAGGCCATCGTCGGTCAAGCTCATCTCTTTTAATCGTCCCTTGGTATTAATCACCGTGCCACGTATGCCGCCATCCCTGACCAATAAATTACTACCCAGCCCCATCCAGAACACCGGTTCGGATTCCGGCAGGGCCTTGATAAATTCAATCAGATCCTGCAGGTTATGCGGGATGTACAGCTGATCCGCAGGGCCGCCAACGCGCCAACTGGTATACTTCGCCAGTTTTTCATGCTTAAGCACGCGGCCTAGATTCTCAGTGGTCATTTATCAGAAACCTTAGCCTGCAACGCCTCTGCCAACAACTGCGGCAACTGTGCAGCAATCTGCCCGACATTGCCTGCACCCATGGTCAATACCACATCCCCGGCTAAGACGATGCCTGCCAATATTTTCGGCAATTCTTCCCGGTTTTTGACAAATACCGGATCGACTTGTCCGCGTACCCGAATTGCCCGGCTTAAGGCTCTGCCGTCCGCGCCGGGAATAGCTGTCTCACCTGCCGAATAAACATCCATCAGAATCAGCACGTCAACCGTTGACAACACTTGCACGAAATCTTCGAATAAGTCCCTGGTGCGGGTATATCGGTGCGGCTGGAAAACAACAACCGAACGCCGATCCGGCCATGCCTGATGCAAGGCTTCAAGCGTTGCCGCAATCTCACGCGGATGATGTCCATAATCATCTACCAGTGTCAGTTTGCCTTCACCCAGCGGCAAGTCGCCGTTAATCTGGAAACGCCTACCTATGCCTTTAAACGCACCCAGGCTTCTGATGATTGCTTCATCATCTACCGCCAGTTTGGTTGCGACACTAATCGCCGCCAGTGCATTGAGCATGTTATGCCAGCCTGGCATATTCAAAGTAATATGCAACGGCGGATAGTCGCCTCTTCGCATGACTTCAAAAGCCGTATGCATGCCCTGCTGTTTGATATTTATTGCACGTACATCGGCATCTTCATGGACGCCGTAAGTCATTACCGGTTTGGATATTTCCGGCAGAATCGCTCTTACGCCTTCATCATCCAGACACATCACCGCTAATCCATAAAAGGGAAGATGATGTAAAAACTTTATAAAAGTATCTTTTAATCGCTGATAACTGCCTTCATAGGTCGCCATATGATCCTGATCAATATTGGTGACTATGGCCATCATCGGCTGCAAATACAGAAACGAAGCATCGCTTTCATCGGCTTCGGCGACCAAATAATGACCCAAACCTAATTTAGCATTGCTGCCTGCGCTGTTTAATCGCCCGCCAATGACAAAAGTTGGATCCAGCCCGCCTTCGGCCAGAATACTTGCAGTCAGACTGGTGGTAGTGGTTTTTCCATGGGTTCCGGCAACGGCAATACCAAATCTGAAACGCATCAACTCGGCCAGCATTTCCGCGCGCGGAATGACCGGTATCCTATTTAAATAAGCCTCATCAATTTCTTCATTACTTCGATCTATTGCGCTGGACGCGACCACCACATCGACCTGTGCAATATTCTCCCGTTTATGCCCGATGTTGACGGTCACGCCCAAGTCAGCCAGTCGTTTCGTCACCGAGCTTTCTTTAATATCCGAACCTGAGACGTGATAACCGAGATTCGACAACACCTCGGCAATGCCGCTCATACCGGTGCCGCCTATGCCGACAAAATGTATTCGGTCGATATTGCCTAATGCCTGGGTCGGTATCTGACTACTTGGGCGATTCATAGTCCCGCCTCGGTCATGCAAATACCGGCAACGATTTTTGTCGCATCCAGACGTGCGTATTCTTTTGCAGTTTTACTCATCACATCCAATTGCTTAATTACCTTAGTTATCTGTTCTACCAGCGTTGTTGCATTCAAATCTTTTTGCCTCAATAACTGCCCTGCACCGGCATCGGTTAAATACCGGGCATTGGCCGTTTGATGATCGTCAATCGCGGTCGGCAACGGTATAAATATCGCAGGAACTCCGGCTGCCGCCACTTCACTGACGGTCATTGCGCCGGATCTGCAAATCACCAGATCCGCCCATTGATAGGCCGACACCATATCTTCTATAAAGGCATTGACTTCCGCGTTCACGCCTAAGGCTTGATACCGGCTCTCGACCTGCTGCTGCATGACCGCGCCGGTTTGGTGCCTGACTTTGATATTCTTTAACTCGGCCAAAGCTTCAGGCACTATTTCGTTCAATACTTGGGCTCCCTGGCTACCGCCAACGACTAATATATTAATCCCCCCTAGCCCCTCGGCAACTGCTCCCGGCGTTGCTCTACCTCCTGCATCCATGCAGTCGCCTTTTTCAAAGAGGGGATTAGCCTCCCCCTTTGAA
This sequence comes from Methylobacter svalbardensis, assembly GCF_037671525.1. Taxonomy (NCBI): domain Bacteria; kingdom Pseudomonadati; phylum Pseudomonadota; class Gammaproteobacteria; order Methylococcales; family Methylococcaceae; genus Methylobacter; species Methylobacter svalbardensis. The sequence goes on along the minus strand of NZ_JAWPOH010000031.1, from coordinate 23,213 downwards.
AAAGGGGGAGCTAGGGGGATTACAAACTGTTTTCTTAGCGGATTGCCGGTAAATTTGGCATTAACATTTTCAGCAAAACTGTCCGGAAACGCTTCCAATACCTGATTGGCCATGCGTGCCAACAATCTGTTGGTGGTACCGGGCACCCGATTTTGCTCATGAATGATCAGAGGTATACCTAATAGTTTTGCCATCAGTCCGCCCGGTCCTGCTACAAACCCGCCCATACCCAACACCACATCCGGTTTGCGCTTTTGCAATATTTTCAATGCCTGACTACAAGCCTTTATCAGCAACAATGCTGCCGTTATTTTCGACAGCCAGCCTTTACCCCGCACTCCGGCAACCGACAACCAGTCTATATCTATACCCTGCTCAGGAATCACTCGGCCTTCCAAGCCCTTCTGCGTGCCTAGCCAACTGACCTGCCAACCTTTTTCGATCAACTCTTGAGCGACTGCCAACGCAGGAAACACATGCCCGCCGGTTCCTCCAGCCATAATAACGATGCGTCGCCTATAGGACATAGGCGAGGGGCGTGAGCAGGAGCGGAAGCTTTTACCCATATCGTTTTCTCGTTCCGCTACGCCGCATAGACGCTGTACCGGCATTTATCCCGGCAGTTTCACTTTGTATCCGAAATAACAGCCCAAGCGCACAGCACATGATCATCATGCTGCCTCCGCCATAACTCATCAACGGCAAGGTCAGGCCTTTGGTAGGCAAAATTCCCATATTAACGCCCATATTGACGAATGACTGAAAGCCGAACCAAATACCCAATCCATAGGCAATAAACGCGGAAAACCGTTGACCTGCCTGTTCGGCTGCTACGCCTATTGCAAAAGTGCGCCAGACCAATAACGAAAATAAACCAATCACAATGACCACGCCCACTAAACCCAATTCTTCTGCTATCACTGAGAATAAAAAATCGGTGTGGGCTTCCGGTAAATAAAATAATTTTTGTATCCCGCTGCCCAAGCCTACGCCCAACCATTCTCCGCGCCCGAACGAAATAAGCGCCTGGACTAATTGAAATCCGCTGTTCAACGGGTCAGCCCAAGGATCCATAAAACTGGTAACCCGAATCAAACGGTAGGGTGAAAAATAAACCAGCAATATTGCCAGCACGCCAATGCCCGCCAACAGCACTATAAATTGCGAAAGTCTGGCCCCGGCTAAAAACATGACACCCATAGCTATCATTATAATAATGACAGCTGAACCGAAATCCGGTTCCAATAACAGCAACAGACTGGCCACCGAAAACAGTCCCAGCGGTTTGAGCAAGCCAAAAGCCGCGTTCTGTACCGACTCCTGATATCGAGTGACATAACCGGCCATATAGATGACGGAAAAAAACTTGACTACTTCGGATACTTGTATCCTTACGCCACCTACCGACAACCAACGCACACTGCCGTTAACCTTTACGCCGAGACCGGGTATCAGCACAATAACCAGTAAGAGCAATCCCGCGATAAACAATCCGGGGCCATTCTGTTCCCAGACTTTCATTGGCACTGCTGCCACTAAGCCGCCAAAAATCAACCCCAAACCTATGTGCATTAACTGCCTGACGGGATAATACAAACCACTCCCGGTCATTTTTATACCCAGATGCAATGATGCGGATGCAACCATCACATAGCCGATCAGTAATAAACTGATGCTCACCGAAAGCAACACCGGATCAAAATGAAATCGACCGACCCGAGTTTTCATTGATGCTCCCGACATTGTTGATAGCTCATATCGTCGCCACGAATGGCAAACCCATAGTAGGCGCTTTAGGCGATACCGCACGGTCAACCAACGTCAACACCGCTTTGGTGAATTTATCCCCCCTATCCTGATAATTTTTATATTGGTCAAGACTGGCGCAAGCAGGGGACAGCAAAACACTGTCACCGGCATCCGCAAGATCCGCTGCAATCTGTACCGCTTGCGCCATATTGTCTGCCGAATAAACAGGCACACAACCATTCAGGGCCTGTTTTATCAGGGCTGCATCCTTACCTATCAACACTACGCTTTTTGCTTTTTCTTTAATTACGGGCGTCAATTCATTCATATCGGCACCTTTTGCGTCACCACCGGCAATCAAAATCACCTTGCGCGCATAACCCTGCAAAGCTGCAATGCAGGCGCCGATATTGGTCGCCTTCGAATCATTAACCCAGGTAACACCACGTATTTCTGCGACACGCTGCATCCTGTGGCTTAGCCCTTTGAAGTTGCGCAAGGCATTGCACATAAGCTGTTCATCCAAGCCCACAGCCACACCCAAGGCTAATGCCGCCAAAGCATTTGCCGCGTTATGCCGGCCTTCAAGCGGCAACTCAGCCAACGGCATCAAACAGGATTCATTGTGCATTAAATACTCTGTGTTCTCCTTAAATGCCAGGTGGAAATCGGCTTTATTGTTAATCGAGAAGGTAAATGTCTTTCTGTCTTTATTCCGCATGGCATAAACAACAGGATCATCCGCATTAATGATCATCACGCCATCGCCCCTAAATATCCGTTGTTTTTCTCGTGCGTATTCGGCTAAATCGACATGCCTGTCCAGATGATCGGCGCTGATATTGAGTACCGTCGCGGCAACCGCATTCAAGGCTGAAGTTCGTTCCAGTTGAAAACTCGACAGTTCCAGTACGTACAGTTGCGCATTTAACTTCAGTAAATCCAAGGCCGGCGTACCCAGGTTTCCGCCTACGCCCACTTCTATCCCCGCAGCTTTTGCCATTTCACCCAACATCGTGGTCACCGTACTTTTGCCATTGGAACCACTGATGGCAACGATGGGCGCATCGACGGAACAGGCAAACAGGTCAATATCGCTGACTATTTTCGAGCCATTGGCAATGGCTTTAATAATCGCCTGTTCATTCAGCGACACGCCGGGACTGACCACCAGATGCGTCGCTACTTTAAACGCGGCTTCATCAAAACCTCCGGTAAACACCGGCGTATCGGGCATTTGCTGAAAAAATTCCTCCATCATCGGCGGCTTGACGCGACTATCGATAATGGCGAATTTGAAATTTAAGCTTTGCAGATAATGCGCAACCGAAATTCCCGTATTGCCTAGACCCACGACCAATACTTTGGCCGTTTGCGGATCCAGCGCAAAATTCTTTTTTAACAATGCTGTAATCGCTGCGCTATCCATTTCTTATCTCAATTTCAAAGTAGCCAAGCCAATTAACACCAAAATGACGGTAATAATCCAGAAGCGCACGATAACGCGAGGTTCCGGCCAGCCTTTCAATTCAAAGTGATGATGTATCGGCGCCATACGAAAAACGCGCTTTCCGGTCATTTTGAAAGAAGCTACCTGGATCATCACCGATACCGTTTCCATGACAAATACACCGCCCATAATCATCAATACGATTTCCTGCCTGACCAGCACCGCCAATACGCCTAAAGCCGCGCCCAGCGCCAGCGCCCCGACATCGCCCATGAACACCATCGCGGGATAAGCGTTAAACCACAAAAAGCCCAAGCCGGCACCGATCAAAGCAGCACAAAATACGATCAGTTCCCCGGCATTGGGCAAATAGGGTATCGCCAGATATTGTGAAAAAGTCACATTTCCAGATAAATAGGCAAAAATCCCCAAACCGGTTGCTACCATCACGGTCGGCATAATCGCCAATCCATCCAGCCCATCGGTCAAATTGACTGCATTGCTGGTTCCAACTATCACAAAATAAGTCAGCACTATGTACATCCAACCCATATTCAGCATGATGTCTTTAAAGAACGGGACTATCAACTGTGTTTCTGCCGGCAGTATTGCACTTTTGTATAAAAAAATAGCCGCCATCAAACCTATGACCGATTGCCAGGAATATTTAGCCTTAGCCGACAAACCGTCACTGTTGCCCTTGATGACTTTTCTATAATCATCGACAAAACCGATGATGCCGTAACCCAGGGTTACCAATAAAATAACCCATATATAGCGGTTGCCCAGATCAGCCCACAACAGCGTGCTGAATGCAATTGAAACCAGTATCAAGGTTCCGCCCATGGTCGGCGTACCCGCCTTCTCGTAATGCGATTGAGGACCTAGCTCACGGATACTTTGCCCGATCTTGTTACGGCTTAATTTCCTGATCATGACCGGCCCGATAATAAAAGAAATGACCAGTGAGGTTAAGGCCCCCAGAATGGCGCGGAAGGTCAAGTAATGAAATACCCTGAAACCGCCATCAAAGGTCATTAAATAATCTGCAAAGTAAAGTAACATTCTATATCCTGAAATTCTGCCTACATGGATGTAGGTGGGGCAGATAAGGCTCCTGCTATGCCTGCATTCACCACATCCCTGGGGTTCGAGCGTGAGCCGGAGCGGAAGTTTTCAACCAGTGCGGCTGCTACATTCTCCATGCGCTGAGTCCTTGATCCTTTGATCAAAATTGCTTCGTCACCTTTGAGTTCATGCTTTAGTACGTCAATCAAATCATTTTGGCTATCAAAAAAATCAGCCCCTTTGCCGAAAACCTTTACCGTATTTCGGGCATCAGAACCTATAGCGAGGAGACGCACGACACCACTTAATTTAATTAGCGCCCCCATTTCTTCATGTATTTTTGGACTGTCAGGCCCCAGTTCACCAAAAGCCCCTAAAACCAACCAATGTTCACCGGCACAGTTCGCCAACACATCCAGTCCCGCTTTTAGTGAGGCTGAATTGGCGTTATAAGTGTCGTCTATCACGATATTGCCTAAACGACTTACCAACGGCTGCAATCGCCCCGTGACCGGCTTTACGCTTTCCAGTCCTTGTTTAATCTGTCGCAGATCGATGTCGAGCGCCAGGCATGCCGCAGTCGCTGCCAATGCGTTGACGACGTTGTGCCGGCCTGCCAACTTCAGTTTTACCGTCAACTCGCCTGCTGTAGTCACTAATTCAAAGGCAGTAGCAAACTCATGATCAATAATTTCTGTTTTAACAGAATGCGCCGTTACCGTCGCCGATCTATCTAGCCCAAACGATATGATCTTTCTTGTCCCTGCTACCGATTCCCAGTAGTCAAAGTAGGCATCATCGTGATTAAGAACTGCCACGCCGTCCTGTTTAAGCGTCTGGATTATTTCCCCTTTCGCTTTGGCGACACCGTCGATACTGCCAAAACCTTCGATATGCGCGGCTCCCACATTGGTAATGATCGCAACATCAGCCTGCACATATTTGCTGGTATATTCAATTTCGCCCGGATGGTTTGCGCCCATCTCGATGACTGCATATCGGTGTTGTTCATTCAAGCGTAACAACGTTAAGGGCACACCGATGTCATTATTCAAATTACCTTGAGTCAGCAGCGTGCTGCCATTGACACTCAATATTGCCGCCACCATTTCCTTGACTGTGGTTTTGCCGTTACTGCCGGTAATACCGACGACCGCCAGGGATGGTGACCGCGACTGCTCCCGGCAGTCGTCGGCATTTCCTCCATCCATGGAGGTCAGAAGTGTCGCAATTGGTAGGGAACCAATGCGACCGACCGCCAAGGTCGTTTTTTTCCGCCAAGCGCCTGCCAGTTCTGCCAAGGCCAGATGCGTATCGTCAACCACGATCCGCGGTATGGTTGATTTAACGCCCTCATGAACAATGGCTGCCGAAGCTCCGGCTTGTTCTGCCTTATCTACAAATTCATTGCCGTCAAAGTTATGGCCTTTAATCGCAACATAAAGCTGTCCCGGCTTTATCGCTCTGGTGTCTATACTGACCGATGAAACAACAACATCTTCACCGATCAATTTTCCCTGCACACAGTCTGCAATTTCACTTAGCGTCATATTCATTCTTGAGCCTTGCGCCTGTCCAATGCTTCCATTACCGCCTGCCTATCGCTAAATGGCTGTTGTACGCCGTTGATTTCCTGATATTGCTCATGGCCTTTACCCGCAATCACAATGCAATCATTTTTAGCCGCACTTGCTACCACTTTTTGTATCGCCTGCTCTCTGTTTTGTATAACTTCAACCTTTACCGATCGGCAGCCGGCCAAAATATCGTTAACTATATCCAACCCGTTTTCGTAACGCGGGTTGTCATCGGTAATCACCACATGATCGGCCCAATATTCGGCAATTTTTCCCATTTGAGGGCGCTTACCCGTATCTCTATTGCCGCCACAACCGAAAACCACCCATAGATCCTGCTTGCAATGCTTACGCAAACTGGATAAGACTTTGTCCAATGCATCCGGCGTATGCGCATAATCCACAAAAATTAATGGATCACTCTCTGTCCCCAAAAGCTCCATACGTCCATCAACCGGCTTTATATCGGCCAGTTTTTTTATGGCCGCATGCAATGAAATCCCCATAGCCAGCATTACGGTCAAAACAGCCAGGACATTCTCTACATTAAAATCGCCGAACAGCGGGACTTTTACTCGCTGAATCTCAGTTGTCCAGCACACATCAAACTCGATTCCGTCCGCTTTATGCAAGATATTTTCAGACCTTACACACTCGCCTGAATGCGCTGTTTTCCCTTTGACACTAAACTGCCACATCTGGACTGATTTAGGGCAGGCAGCAATAATTTGCTCACTGTATTCATCATCCAGATTCACCACGGCGAAAGCCAATCCCGGCATCTTCAATAACGCCAGCTTGGCCTGCACATAAGCGTCCATCGTGCCGTGATAATCCAGGTGGTCGCGGCTGATATTGGTAAATACCGCGCCTTTAAACGCCACACCATTGACCCGGCCTTGCTCCAGGCCATGCGAGGAAACTTCCATCGCCACCGTGCGTTTTTTGTCCTTTAATAAGTCGGCCAGTATTTTCTGAATTGCCAGGGCATCGGGCGTGGTATTCAAGGTCTTATTGAGCTTGCCCCACTCGCCCCAACCGAGTGTCCCTATAATTCCGCAGTCCTCCAGCATCTGGCCCAAAAACTGACTGCAAGACGTTTTCCCATTAGTGCCGGTAATGCCGATAACCGTCATAAACCGGGATGGATCGCCATAAAAATGCGCAGCCAATTCGCCCAACTTCAAGCCCAGATTTTCCACTGCGATCATCGACACTAGGTTAGGGGCACCGCACCGCAATGTATCTGCCAGCTGCCGACCATCCCCGGCCGGATCAAAAATGACCACACTGGCTCCATTATTGATAGCTTGTCCAACATGCGCCAAGCCATGCTGTTTAGCACCGGCTAAAGCAATAAATGCATCGCCACCAGCCACAGCCCGACTATCCAAAACCAATCCAGTAATCGATATATCGTCCTGATCCGGAAACGAGGCGAGCCCGTGTAATAAATCCTTCAGCTGAAATACACCGTGTCTCAGCTCCCCTGTAGTCGACAAGTTAAGACCCTTGCCGTGTCAGCAAGATGGGCATGTTATCCTGTTGGTCCGGAGCAACTTCCAACACTCTCAAGGCTCCCGCCATCACCTTGGAAAATACCGGAGCCGAAACTATTCCACCGTAATATTTTCCCGCAGAAGGCTCGTCAACCATGACGACGACAATCAATCGCGGATTCCTTGCCGGTGCCATGCCTGCAAAAACAGAAAAATAATTTTTCTCGACATACCCACCCGCACCGGATTTTTTTACCGTACCAGTTTTACCTGCGGCGCTATAGCCATCGACTCTGGCCTCGTAAGCAGTGCCGTCTTTCATCAGCACTGTTTCCATCATGGCCCGGACTCTCTTGGCCGTCCTGACTGAAAACACCCGTTGCGCGTCAATATCCTCATCCCGTCTTAACAAACTAACCGAATGCAAGATGCCGTCATCCGCTAATGCCGTATAGGCTCTTGCCAATTGCAATGCCGATACACTCACGCCGTAACCAAATGACAAAGTCGCTGTCTCAAAGTCGCTCCTGTGTTGGTAATCGAGCAAGCTTCCACTGGCTTCCCCAGGAAAACCTGAACCGGTCGCAACACCAAAACCCAGCCTATGGTATGCCCCCCAAAAATATTCCGGCGGCATGCTCAATGCAATCTGACTTACCGCAACATTGCTGGATTTCTTCAGCACTCCTGTCAAATCCAGTGTCCCATAATCATGTACATCCCTAACCACATGCTTACCGATCGGATAGACTCCGTGGGTTTCAAACACGTCATCCGGCTTGATATACCCTCCGTCCAAAGCGGCGGCGACAACAAATGGCTTGATCGTTGATCCCGGCTCAAATACATCGGTTATCGACCTATTCCTGTACCGGCTTTCCTTTAAACTCTTTCTGGTATTCGGGTTAAATGACGGCTGATTCACCGCCGCCAGAATTTCCCCGCTCTTTGCATCCAATACCACTAACGCCGCCGATTTTGCCTTGTGAAGATTAAATGCCAACTGCAACTCCCGATACGCTAGGTATTGGATGCGCTGATCGATACTTAACTCCAGATTCCTGCCTGCAATCGGCTCTTTAATGTTTTCTACGTCCTCAATAATTCGACGCTGTCCATCCCGGATAACCCGTTTGCTGCCAGGAATGCCTTTTAATGATTTTTCATAGCCCGATTCAAGCCCCGCCTGACCAATATCGTCAATATTGGTAAAGCCAACTAAATGCGCGGATACCTCTCCTGCCGGATAAAAGCGCTTGAATTCCCGCTCAAAATAAATACCAGCAAGCTTCAATGCCTTTACCTGATCAGCAATCACCGGACTCACTTGGCGAGCAATATAAGCAAACTGCCTATGTGCATCAGCCTTAATAAGGTCGCCGGCTTTTCCCTTCGGCAAATTCAACAACTTTTCCAGTTGCCTGATTTCGTATTCTTTTCCCGGCTGAATCTGTTGCGGATTCATCCAAATAGACTCGACCGGCGTACTGATTGCCAGCGGCGCACCATTCCTATCTTTTATCATGCCTCGATAAGCGTCCACCTTCACATCACTGACATGACGGATATCGCCCTGATCTTTAAGGAACTGTTTATTCAGCACCTGTAAATCGACAGCCCGACCCACCAGCACCGCCATACAAGCCATTATAAAAATGACGACTATTTTCCTTCGACCGCCATGGATGGTGGAAGTGTCGTGATCGGTAGGGAACCGATGCGACCGGCCTGAAAAAGTGCTTTCCAACTCTCTTGCCTTATTTTTGCCTTGAAAATGCATCATTTACGGCTTTATATAAATAATTTTTTCCCGTAACGGCATAACCAGTTTTAATTGCTCACGCGCCACTTGTTCTACCCGATTCTGTTCCGCCAAGGTTGTCAACTCCAATTGCAGTTGCCCCCATTCCACCTCATACTGATCGAGTGCTCTTTCCTGCTTTTGGATATCAATAAAAATTAATCTCGACTGATATTTGCTGTAAATCACTGTCAGAGCAGATACCAACAACACCAAAATGAGTCCGCCTAACCCTAAATAGCGACCTGTTACCACTTAGACTCTCTCGGCTACTCGCATGATTGCGCTTCGTGCCCTAGCATTTTGAATAACTTCCTGCCGCCCTGCTTTCAAGGCTTTAGCTGTTTTCTTCAAAATACCCTTGGCTATATCGATTTCTTTAATCGGCAACTTGCCCGGATTGTATTTCGCACCAGACTCAGTCCTGATAAAGCGCTTGACAATGCGATCTTCCAATGAATGAAAAGAAATAACCACCAAGCGCCCACCGGGCTTCAAAATCCGGGCGGACTGTTGCAAAACAGCCTTTAACTCATCCAACTCGCTATTGATTTCAATACGAATCGCTTGAAAACTGCGGGTTGCCGGGTGCTTATGTTTCTCTCTTATCGGTATGACATCTTCAATTAATTTTGCCAACTCCCTGGTTGTTGTAATTGGCGCTTCAACTCTTTTTTCAATAATCGCATGAGCTATGCGCCGTGCAAACCGCTCTTCACCATATTCAAATAAAACTTTTACCAGTTCCTTTTCATCAACGCTGGCCAGCCATTGTTCAGCCGTAACACCCGCATTGCCATCCATACGCATATCCAATGGTCCGTCGCGCAAAAAGCTAAAGCCTCTTTCCGGATTGTCCAATTGAGGCGATGACACACCCAAGTCCATCAAAATACCGTCGATTTTTCCTGCTAAACCTTCACTGGTAATGATATTTTCCAGCTCAGAAAAATGCGTATGTTTTAACTCAAACCGCTTATCTTCAAGCATAGCTTGCGCATAATCCGAGTTAATCGCATCCAAGTCCCGATCAAACGCCAGTAAGCGACCGGATGAACCCAGTAAATTTAAAATCCCCTGACTATGTCCGCCCCGACCGAACGTACAATCCAAATAAATACCATCTTCTTTAATAGCCAACTGTTGCAAAGCTTCTGCAAACATAACGGGCAAATGTTCCACTAACAAATCTCCCGTGTTAAAAGGATAATGAGCCTAAGTCTTCCAAGCCTTCATTATCATCACCATTCAGCCATTCAGTTTCCTTTAATCCCCAGGCTTCTTCATTCCAGAGTTCAAATTTATTAAGCTGACCAACCAAGACAACTTTCTTGTCTACATGTGCAAATGTTCTCAACTTTTCCGGCAACAACAAACGCCCCTGCCCATCCATCTCGCATTCAGATGCATTACCGATAACAAACCGCCTTAACTTCCCAGCCATTTTATTTAACGTGGGTAATTTACTGATCGTTTGCTCAAGCTTTTCCCACTCAGGAATCGGATAAAGCCATAGACAGCCATTTTCCCCAACACACCGTTCATTGACAGCGACCGTCACGACCATCTGACACTCGCAACAATCCCGCAATTCCTCCCGATAACGGGTAGGAATCGCAAGACGTCCTTTGCCGTCTAGATTGATTGAACTAATGCCTCGAAACAAGATTCACCCCAGATGCCTTAAAAAACCCTTTTTCTCCACTTTTCCCCATTTATGTCCACTATAGTTTTCTAATAACCCCTAGTCAAGGATGATTTCATTTAGATTCTTTCTTTTTCGACAATGACTTACATAACAACCAGGACAAGATATAACCACATAAAATATGGAAAAATAATTCCCATTTTTTATCAACAAAGTGTGTAGTCTTAGTGAGAAAATACTTTAAGTATGGAGTCGCCGAAAATTTCCAGCTTTTTTTGATAAGAAATGAGAACTAGACCTAAAATGCCGTCAATGTAATAACTCGACAATTTTTACGCTTTTGGGAACACAGCGACGACTGCATGAATGCAGAAGCTTTACCGGATACCGAGCAGAAATACTCGAAAAAAGAAAGAAAGAGTCGGCCTGTAAGCCGGGTTCTGTCGAGAACAGTCATTCATCTAGGTTGCAAGTCACCCTGCAGCTCAAGCAATCTACCCAGGAACCGCGCGGGCCACGCGTCTGTCCCTCTATTTGATCTTGCTCCGGGTGGGGTTTACCATGCCACTCCTGTTACCAGTTGCGCGGTGCGCTCTTACCGCACCTTTTCACCCTTACCGATCACCTAAGTGACAGGCGGTATATTTTCTGCGGCACTTTCCGTAGGCTCACGCCTCCCAGGCGTTACCTGGCACCCTGCCCATTGGAGCCCGGACTTTCCTCCATCTTATCTTGCGATAAAACAGCGACTGCTCAGCCGACTCTTTCAGCGAAAAAGTATATCATACATCCACATCATGATGATATGCCCATCGCTTTTTTATTAGCAATAATAAGACCAGAAATAAATCCCAATTCACCTTAACGGGAATACTAAGCCTCTTTCGCTTTTTCCATGTCTAATGCAGCTTGATACAACAGCTTTTTTCTGACTCCGGTAATTTCAACAGCCAGTGCAACTGCCGTTTTAATAGAGCATTCACCCAGCAACACTCTCAATATCTTTTCCTGCTCAGGCGTAATAATTTGCTCCTTTTTATCGATGGTAGCGCCATCGACAATCACCACAAACTCGCCTCGCCTCATGTTGGCATCTTGTTCAACCAATTTAAGCGCCTCAGCCAAACTGGTTTTCACGATAGTTTCGTGTAACTTGGTCAGTTCCCTAGCTATCACGATCTGCCGATCCAACGGCAATATCTCGGCCATATCCTGCAATGAGGCCAGAATCCGGTGACTGGACTCATAAAATACCCAGGTAGTCGGACACAATAATCGTTCGCCAAAAAAGGATTTTCTGGCCGATGAAGTTCTTGGTGAAAAACCTTCAAACGCAAACTGCGTAACCGGCAATCCCGCCGCAGACAATGCTGCAATCAATGCACAAGCGCCCGGCACCGGCACCACATCAACCCCCGCTTCTTTGACCAGTTTAACCAACGGCATACCAGGATCGCTTAACAGCGGCGTTCCTGCATCGGAAACCAGCGCAATAGATAAACCCTCGCGTAGCTTTTCCAGCAGCCCGATTGAGGCTTTATCTTCATTATGCTGATGCAACGAAATCAGTTTATTGCTGATGCCGTAATGCTGCAGCAACATTTTTACATGCCGGGTATCTTCTGCGGCAATCAAATCGACCTGTTTTAATATTTCAACCGCCCTGAAGGTAATATCTGCTAAATTACCTATCGGCGTAGCAACAACGTATAATTTGCCGCATTCACTTGACATTCGATACACTCACTTGAAATCCTCTAAAAAGATGCGACCAAAATATAAGCCGCCATTATTATTCGTCCTGCTGCCTTTGTTTTTTTCCGGTTGCTCAACCACGCCTGCAAGCAATGCCATCGCTGAACAACCGGCACTGACAACACGACCCTTGATAAAAAACGACCGGCCGGAACAGATGGTTGAATTATACCAGCAACCTTCAAGCCCATCGTTTTCGGAACAACATCAGCAACACTTACAGGCCATCGAGTCCCTAATCCAGGTCGGCGACGGCACTACGGCAAAAAAGTCTGCCGATACGATTAATCCTGACGAGCTGTCGACCGAGCAACGTACTCATCTGAGTCTGCTTTACGCCCAGATCCTGCTCAGTTTCGGCGAAGCCGAACAGGCCATTGAAAGTCTGGCACAGATTCAGCCGCAACGGCTCAACGTGGACAATCAGATCAAATATTTTCAATCGCAGGCCTTTGCCTACTCGTTGGCCGGCGACCTGCTCGGTAGTGCCAAATCCAGAATCGAACTGCATAGGCTGTTAACGTCTGCCGATGAGCTCGAAAAAAACCAGGCAGCTATTCTTGAAACATTACGCCTGCTGCCTGATATCGACTTGCAGACTAACCAAACAGATGTTTTAGCAGGTTGGATGTCATTAACCCAGATTTTAAAAACTATAAACCAGCCTGATTTTGATAGTCAAATAAGCCAATGGCGCGCAAGCTTTCCAACGCATCCTGCCGACTTACGTTTTTTAAATAGCTCCCGGGACGTATCGGAAAATACACACTCACAACCCAAAGTCATTGCGCTGTTATTACCCGAATCAGGGACTTTTTCCCAAGCAGGCAAAGCTATCCGCGCCGGGTTTATGGCGGCTTACAACCATGCAGACAACACCACCAAACCTACTATTGCCTTTTACGACAGCGAACAATCGACACCCCAAGCCCTATACAACCAAGCCGTATCAGAAGGCGCCGAATTAATCATCGGCCCGCTGGCTAAAGAACATCTCCAAAGCCTAGCCGATAGCGTTAGCTTAACTATACCGGTACTGGCATTAAATCATATTCCAGGCCTGCAAAAGAACCGACTCTATCAGTTTAGCCTCAGCCCGCTGGATGATACCGACCAAATCACAGATAAGGCATGGGAGGATGGACATCAAAAAGTGTTACTGCTCGTTCCTGAAAACGCGCCAGGCAAACGCATCGCCAATTATTTAACCGAAGACTGGAAAAATCAGGACGGCACGATTCTGGAAACACAGACCTATAACCCCAAAGAAAAAGACTTTTCAACACCTGTGCAAAAATTGCTTAACCTGGATGAAAGCGAACAGCGTTACCATAAAATTCGTGCATTGATACCTGAAATAAAATACAGCCCGCGAAGACGGCAGGATGCTGATGCTATCTTGTTAAGCGCCTATAGCTCCGAGGCACGCTCCATCAATCCCCAGCTCCAATTTTATCAGTCTGGCGACCTTCCCGTTTATGCGATGCCTGCTGTTTACACCGGACAAATCAACGCATCGCTGGATGCCGATCTTAATAAAATAACATTCTGCGACATTCCCTGGTTATTCAATAAAGCCTATCAGGGAGAGCTTGGGATCGATGCGCTACAAGAAACCTGGAAGCAATTTCCCCTCGCTTATTTACGTCTGATTGCGATGGGCATTGATGCCTACAGCTTGGCTACCCGCCTGGACAATCTGGAAACCTATCCCTATCCAGGCGCTACCGGGAATCTATCACTGACCACCGACCAGCGCATCCAGCGCGAACTGACCTGCGTCAAGTTCATCGACGGACAGCCCGAAATAACCGGTTTTACTAATGATTACGGAAACACCACCCCGACAGCGGATACCGGGCAAAAACAGCTTGATCATGCTGTTTACTAAGCTTAAGGCGAAAGCGGCGCATTTAATTCGCGGCGAAAGCGCCGAAGAACAAGCCCACAATTTCCTGATCAATAAAGGGCTTAAACCGGTCAGCCGGAATTTTCGCTGTAAACAGGGCGAACTCGATTTAATCATGACCGACAAGCAGTCGCTGGTTATTGTCGAGGTCCGGTTCCGCAAAACCGATAAATACGGCAGCGCCGCTGAAAGCATCACCCGCGCCAAACAATCCCGCATCATAGCGGCAACGCATATATACCTTACCTCCCAAAAAACCGACCGCCCGATTCGATTCGACGTGATCGCTATTTCCGGCAACGGCAACATCGACTGGATACAAAATGCATTTTAACCGCACCAAACCCTCAAACTGTTGAACTTAAAAAGTGTCGCAGGCTGGTACGATAGTCTTTATAATCCCTTGCCATGAGCTTACAAAATCGCATAATCAACCATTTCAGCAACAGTATTCAGACCCAACAGGATACGCTGACCAACCTCTCTGATCTCATCGAGTTTGCCTCACAACGGCTGGTCGCCACCTTGCTGAATGATAAGAAAATTATCACTTGCGGCAATGGCCGTTCGGCGGCCGTCGCCCAGTTGCTGTCCTCGGCCATGCTTAACCAATACGAACGTGATCGACCGTCGTTACCCGCTATTGCCTTAACCACCGATACCGCCACCATCACCGCCATAGCCAATGACTATCATTTTGATGATATTTTCGCCAAACAACTCAGGGCCTTAGCGCAAAGCGGCGACATATTGGTCGCTTACACCGACGGCAACAATTCGGCCAATATCGCCAAAGCCATTACCACGGCACATGATAAAGACATCACCGTCATCGCGCTGACCGGCAATAATGGCGGCATGATTGCCCCGCTACTCCATGAAACCGACATAGAAATTCGCGTACCGTCAAATTCCAGCATACATATTCAGGAAGTACACGCAATGGTTACCCATTGCTTATGCGACTTAATCGACCATCAATTATTTGGCGGGTAGGTCATGAAAAAGCTTTTATTATTACTGTTGGCGCAGAGTTTTTTTATTTCCGGCTGTTCGACGATTGCGGCGGGTGGTGCGGAAATGACCGGCTTGTCATTATTAAATGACCGCCGTAGCCGCGAGGCCATTTTGGCCGATGAAGCTATTGAAGATCATGCCGGAACCCAGCTGAATGCCTATTACGACTTGCGCGAAAAATGTCACTTTAATATTACCGCCTATAACGGCGCGGTACTGGTCACCGGCGAGACACCCAAAGAAGAATTTCGCGACAGGATTATCGACATCGTTCGTGTCATTCCCGGTGTAAAACTGGTGCATAACAAGTTGATTATTGCCAACCCCAGTCCTTATAACTTCCGCGCCAGCGACTCGCTGATTACCAGCAGAGTAAAAACCGCACTCACTCAAATACCTGAGTTCGATGCTTCCTGGGTCAAAGTTGTTACCGAAAAAAACACGGTTTACCTGATGGGTCTGGTGCATAGAACCGAAGGCGCTGCGGCCATCGAAGCGACCCGATATCAACCCGATATAAAACAAATTATCACGATTTTTGAATACATTGACTAATATTGCCCCCTTACCTG
Organism: Methylobacter svalbardensis; assembly: GCF_037671525.1. Lineage (NCBI taxonomy): Bacteria > Pseudomonadati > Pseudomonadota > Gammaproteobacteria > Methylococcales > Methylococcaceae > Methylobacter > Methylobacter svalbardensis. The sequence continues at coordinate 7,168 of NZ_JAWPOH010000031.1, read as the reverse complement.
CCGATTTTTTAACCTTGCTGGCTGAAACTTTTGCCGCCGGTGACCTGTTAACTGCGCCTGAAGACTGCTGGACTTACGGCTATGACAACAGCCGTCGCCATGTGCTGCCTCAAGCCGTGGTTTTTCCGACCACGCATGAACAAGTCGTCGGTGTCGTTAACGCCTGCAACCGATTCAACATTGCGTTGACGGCCAGAGGACGCGGCACCGGAACCACCGGCGCCACCGTCCCGCTTAAAGGCGGACTGATTGTGTCGCTGGAACGCATGAACAAGCTGGTCGAGTTTTCTCCCGATAACCGCTACATCATCGTGGAACCGGGCATGACCAACCAACAGGTACAGGATATCGCCAAAAAGAGGGGCTTTTTCTGGCCGCCCGACCCGACCAGCGCGGCATTCTGTAGCGTTGGCGGCAATCTGGCCTATAACTCCGCAGGCCCCAGGGCGGTAAAATACGGCACGCCCAGGGAAAACACGCTGGGCTTGCGTGCAGTCACCGGCGCGGGCAAAGAAATCCGCGTCGGCGTTCATACCAGCAAAGGCGTGGTCGGTTATGACCTGACCCGGCTGATACTCGGCTCGGAAGGCACGCTGGCGATTATTACCCAAGCCACGTTAAAACTGACACCGTTGCCGGAAGCCACCAAAACGCTCAGGGCCATATACAATTCTGTTTTTGATGCGGCCAAAGCCGTTTCCGCGATCATGTCGCAGCCGGTCATTCCCTGTGCGCTGGAATTTATCGACGGCAATGCGATCAACATGATCCGGCAGTATTCGGAAACCGATCTGCCCGAACATGCAGGCGCGATGTTAATGATCGAAGTCGATGGACAACGGGAAGGTTTGGATACGGCCGCTGAAAAAGTGGCTGCTGCCGCCAAAAACGACGGTCTTTTGGACATCCGACTGGCTCAGACCGATGCCGAAGTTAAAGCGCTCTGGCAAACCCGAAAAGCCCTGTCTCCAGCGCTGCGCAAGGTGGCGCCGAAAAAAATCAATGAAGATGTGGTGGTGCCGGTTACCGAAATGCCCGTATTAATAGCCGGACTGGGTGAGCTGTCAAAAAAATACGACCTACCCATTATTAACTTTGGTCACGCGGGCAACGGCAATATTCATGTGAATTTATTGCTCGATCCCGATCAGCCCGAACAAGGCAAAAAAGCCCATGCTTGTCTGGACGAAATTTTTTCTTTGGTGTTGGCACTAAACGGTACATTGTCCGGCGAGCATGGCGTGGGCCTGGAAAAAAGAGATTTTGTCGATCGGGAACTGGATGCGAATTCTTTGGAGCTGATGAGAAATATTAAGCGCCAGTTCGATCCGAACGGCATACTCAATCCCGATAAAATGTTTCCGCTGGTTTAGCTTATCCGTATAACTCGGCGCTGCCGTCCATGTCACCGGTCTGGCTATACAACAATGGCCGCCCCTGATTGAGTTTTGCGGCAGCAACGACTTTGCAAATGGCGATTTTATGGTCACCGGCATCGGCATAATGACTGATCTGACAGTCAAAGAAAGCAAGGCTTTCGGATAAAACCGGCGCACCGCTTTCGGCTGTCTGCCATTGAAATCCTGCCATCTTGTCTTTCGCTGATCGGCCAAAATGCTCCGCTAGTGCATACTGATCCTGTGCCAAGACATTAACCGTGCAAACGCCGCTTTCCTGCAACAATTGATAGGAATAATGCTTGGGATTGATGCTGATCGCCAGCATCAAAGGGTCGAAAGACACCTGCATCACCCAGGCTGCAGTAAAGGCATTTTGACGCTCGCCAACACCGACGCCGATCACATAGACGCCGTGACTGATCTGTTTTACCAATGTTTCCGCATGTTCAATCATGTTAATGCACCGATTATATACAGCATATACAGCAATTCTCATTATGAACGACATTCTGCACCCATGTTACCGGCATTGGCACATAAGCACAGGGTCGAGTAGACCGGTTCCTCTCAATGAAGTCTGCTCTATCCATCTGCCGACACTTTTGTTGGTACGCCTCTAAATCAAGTGGTTATAAAAGTGTATTCTTTCACATAATGCAGGAAGTCACGAAAACACAGCCTGTATCATATTGATAGAAACCTGATCTGATTAAGTGATATAACAAACACATGAGTCAAGAACTGGCCTTGGCAGGCAGGCCTATGTAGGCTTAATCAACGAAAGCAGTATATATTGCTCTGTTGTGAAGTAGGCCGCCAGGACACAAGATATCGCTTAATAAGGCGTTGAGCGGATTCTAGGCATATCGCTAGTTCTTGTCTTCGGTTGCTTCATAGTGATTGAAGCGAATATCCATAAAGTCGCTACGAATGCCGGCATAGCCCTCATTCAGAATGCATTTGGCGTCGGACCCGGTGTCTTCAACCTGAAGTACCTTGGTCCAGCCTGAACCGAGTTGGCTATCGTTGATGTACATCGTAATATCAACATTACCGTTGGCGTTATTTGCTATTACCGTTCTAATTCCAATCCAACGTTTGATGGGGAGAAGATTTGGGAGCGTGTCACGATTATAATGTCCCGGGTAGACCGAGACGGATTTCAATGTGTAGTATTGGTTATGGAGTTTCTTTTTAATTACTGCATGGCCGTCGACTCGGATTCCTGCATAATAAAGGTTGTTACCATCCTGATAGCGATTAAAAAACAAGACTCCGTTAGATTGGTTCCTGTTCGGGCTTTTTGATGTATTGATCTGTTCAATATTGAAAAACACCTGTTGAGTGAAGCTCTTGAATTTAGCTCGTGTTACGAAACGAATTAGGTTTTGCGGGCGATATCCGTTGTCGGTATCAACAGGATTAGAGATTGCATACAGTAATCGGAAGCGATCCGTCTCTGCGAGTTTTCCTTGTATAGTGGCCGCGACCCCGTCAGTTTGGTAGATATAGGCGCCGGAGTTCAGCCACCAATGTGGATCAAAACTATCCTCCATTTTGCCTGTTTCATTGATGATAGGCAGGCTATTTTCGTCAAAATTGTCAGTAAACGAAGCGGCTGTCGAGAGTGGGACGGTTGAGCTTAAAAAGACTGCTAAGCAGAAAAACTTGAATAATTGTAACGGTATCGGTTCCGCCATCTCAGAACACCTTTTTGAGATAAATAGACTGGTATTTAAATTGCTATAAAATATACTCTGTGCGAAAAACAAAGGCAAGCTTGACCGCATAAGACTCCAGGTCAATCGCGCTTAAATCAACTTGACTTTTATAATCATTGGTTAATCAGGTGGTTAGAAATGTGGCTCGTAACTTCTCATTACCCACAGGTAGCCGCAGCCCGAATTAAATCGGATAGCGGTGGAATGGGTAGTGGTGTAGATGGTGCTCAAAAACCGCCTATACATGGCTGCAAAACCGAATTTACCCACCCAAGAATATTTCCCCAAAATAATTCGAATATAGCTTTACTGTAGGAAACGTGTTTTTTGCTTTTGTAGAGTCTGTCGCCAAGGACTGGCGCGAGAAGGTATTGATTGAGGTTGTCTTGGGCGAGATGACAAAAACCGTCAAGATGCGGTAAAAAGGCACCGCCAATATGAACAGGCACGACACCGGCCCAAAACTACCAGGTTCCAACCGATGCCATGCCCCGACTCGTGTTGTGCACGGGTGCAGGGAGAGTATTCCACGAACTTAAATCCCTGTCGATATTTTGTTGGCGTGACAGGAGCCAACCATGAAGGCTACGGGCCGGCTTTACCTCTGCCAACGCTGCAGGAATCAAGTTATCATCTGCAGGCGTTGCGATCGCGGTCAGATTTATTGTTCTGACAACTGCTCGAAAGCAGCCCGCTGTGAAGCGTTGCGGGCATCAGGTCGGCGCTATCAACAGAGCTCAAAAGTACGCTTCAAGCATGCCGCACGCGCTCGCCGTTACCGGCAGCGCAGAAATAAAGTGACGCATCAGGGTTCCACAACACCCGCCCAAGATGATCTACTGGCAGCGAACTCGGTGCCGGACCACGATCAGCAAGATTCCAAGCCGCTACCCACCCGCAAGAGTGAAGTGCATTGTCATTTTTGCGGCGCCATCTGCTCAGCATTCGTCCGTAGAAACTTCCTGCACAGGCATCGGGTTCCCAATATCGCTCAACTTGACCGAAGAGGAACTCAACATGACCATTCTCCCTGAGCTCGAAGCGCAGATTCTGCGTTATTATCATGTCGAAAAGTGGCGTACCGGCACCATTGCCGCCCAACTGGGTGTGCATCATGGTACCGTCACCCGTGTTTTAACCCAAGCCGGTCTGCCGCAGCTCGGCGCACCTCGTCGTGCTTCGGCTATCGACTCCTATTTGCCGTTTATCCGGGAAACCCTGGAGAAATTTCCCACGCTCACCGCCAGTCGACTGTACGCGATGGTGACAAGTCGCGGTTACTCAGGCAGCCCTGACCATTTTCGTCATCTTATTGCCTTACATCGACCCCGGCCAAAAGCCGAAGCCTACTTGCGTCTGCGCACCCTGCCAGGTGAGCAAGCCCAAGTTGATTGGGGCCATTTCGGGCATCTTCAGATCGGCCGCGCCCGACGTGCGCTGATGGGTTTTGTGATGGTACTGTCCTGGTCACGGATGATCTTTCTCCGATTTTTTCTCGGTGCCCACCTGGAAAACTTCCTGCGCGGTCACGTCGGGGCCTTTGCCGCCTGGGATGGCGTTCCGAGAACCTTGCTCTATGATAATCTGAAAAGCGCCGTCCTGGAGCGGCAGGGCCAGGCGATCCGCTTTAATCCGGTGCTACTGGGCTTTGCCGGACATCACCGTTACGAACCGCGACCCATCGCCGTTGCCCGTGGCAATGAAAAGGGACGCGTGGAGCGGGCTATCCGCTACATCCGCGACAACTTTTTTGCCGGCCGCTCGTTTACTGATCTGGATGACCTCAATGCCCAGGCCGACGCCTGGATGGTCGGGCCTGCCGCCGACCGGCGCTGCCCTGAAGATACGACGCTGACTGTCCGCGAAGCCTTCGCTTTGGAAACCAAGCATCTGTTGGCTTTACCGGACAATCCCTATCCGACCGACGAGCAGGTGGCGGTGAAGATTGGTAAGACACCCTATGCCCGATTCGATCTCAACGACTACTCGGTACCCCATGACTATGTACAGCGCACCCTGACCGTGGCGTCCAGTTTACAGGAAGTGCGCATCCTCAATGGTCAGGAGGTCCTGGCTACCCATCCGCGCAGCTTTGATAAAGGGCAGCAAATTGAGATTCCGGCCCATATCGAAGCCCTGCTCGAACACAAACACCAAGCCAGCCAACATCGCGGCACCGACCGCCTGGCGCAAGCCGCACCACAAAGTCGGGAGCTGCTGATACAGGCCGCTGACCGTGGCGAACCGCTGGGCCGGATTACCGTCGCCCTGTTAGATCTGCTGGATCGTTATGGTGCGACTGAACTGCAAGTCGGCATCAAGGAAGCTTTACAACGGGGTGTGCCCCATCCGAATGCGGTACGTCTGGCCCTGGAGCGCAGGCGCGAGGCGCGTGAGCTGCCGCCGCCGGTGGAGATGACCTTGCCCAGTCATGTGCAAGACCGCGACACGCCGGTTCAGGCACACAACCTGGATAGCTACGACCAGATCACGGAGGTGAGCCATGACCCCGATTGAACACTTACAGCAACGGGCGAAAGGCTTGCACCTTTACGGTCTGCTCGCACACTGGCATGAACTGGCCGAGAACGCCTGGGTCGAGCCGCTGCTCACCTGGGAAGAAACCGAACGGGCAAGACGCAGCCTGGAACGACGCCTGGGCAGCGCCCATATCGGCCGCTTCAAGCCCGTAGCCGACTTCGACTGGAACTGGCCGGCGCACTGCGACCGGACCGCCATCAGCGAATTGTTAACCCTGGAGTTCCTGAACACGGCTGCCAACGCCATCCTGGTCGGCGGCAGCGGTCCGGGGAAATCCACCATCGCCCAGAATATCGCCCATCAAGCAGTCCTGCACGGGCATACAGTGCTGTTCATCACCGCCGGTCAGCTGCTGGGCGATCTTGCTGCGCTCGACAGCGATTCGGCGCTGCGTCGACGCTTGCGTTACTATGCGGCACCGGCCTTACTGGTCATTGATGAAGTTGGCTACCTGTCCTACTCGAACCGCCACGCCGACCTGCTGTTCGAGCTGATCAACCGTCGGCACGAGCAGAAAAGCACGTTGGTAACCACCAACAAGTCATTCGCGGAATGGTCTGAAGTATTCCCCAATGCCGCTTGTGTCGTTGCCCTCATTGATCGCCTGGTTCATAACGCCGAGATTATCCACATCAAGGGCGACTCCTATCGTCTCAAGGAAGCCCGGGAACGCGCTGAGCAGCGCGCTAAAAAACGCAAGGCGACCGGCAGGAGTTCAATATGAAAACCTACCATCAGCCTTCCGGCTTAACACAAGGGCTGGATTTTCTGATGAATAGCGACTGGACGCCTGAACAGGCTTTGGCGGTCGTCGAGTTGCTTGACGACTTACGGGATCGTATTTTGCTGCATTACCAGTTACCGATCATGGAACTAATGCGTGAAGAACGCGGTATCGACCCGTTCGATGATTTGGTCGACACAAACATCTGGCGTGAGAACGGACAGCCATTTTAACGTTCATCTGGTCAACAACAAAGGGGCTCGTTATGGCCCCTTTTTTATTGTCCAGAATATTCGGCCTGCTTCCGTCGTCTGTGTCCGCCAGCTTTCCGCGTTCTTTCACCGCCGCTAACAGTCGCTTATTGTTGCATCCTGATGTCCTGCTGTTGGCGGATTCGGGATACCAAGGGATTCACAAACATCATCAGAGCTCGACTCTGCCTGTCAAAAAGAAAAAAGGCCTGTCTCTTTCGGCAGAAGACAAAGCCCATAATAAGGCACTATCAAAACAACGTGTTTTCATTGAGCATATCAACCGCCGATGCAAAATTTTCAGAATTGTTAAGGATGTTTATCGGGGCAAGCACAAGAATTACTCGCTGACATGGAATTTAGTGGCAGCTCTTGTTAATTTGCGCTATGCCTGTATTTAGGAAGGCTATGTCATCGTTAAATATTGAAAATTCCCCAGAGCAGCATTGAGTAGGGTTTCCGGCGTGAGTTGGCAGTGTTGTTCAAAAGCCCGTCGCCAGCCCAGGTAGTTTGGCAAGTATTTGGTAGCTA
>NZ_JAWPOH010000030.1:0-45169 GCF_037671525.1 Methylobacter svalbardensis | reverse complement strand
GTTCAAGCTGGAATGTCTGAAGATAAAATACAAGGCCAATCATTTTGCGCTAAGAACTAAGCTATTTATCAAAGCGAACCAGATAGCTTATGAAGAGTTGCAAAAATTACTGGCTGCGTAACATCAGATAATAAAACACACAGGCGCTAATTTTAACGGATTCATTCACTTTGTTTAGTTTTTCGATGAAGTTGACTAAAACTAGCATGAAACATTTCATTCTAAAATTGCCAACCTACCGTAAAACTAGTGGTTATAACATTAACAAAACTCATTCTTTTTAGAATGCCAGTATCATTGGCAAATAGTCTATTGACTTCATTCAACAAAGAGCTCAGCATCAACAAAAATACCTATTATTTCAGGCCTAATCTTAGGTTCAAGATCAAACCATTGCCGTTTTTTACGGCCCGATTAACTCAGCTAAAAGGACATAATAATGGACGCCAGCAAAGTACAACCACGACAAGAACCGCTTATTACCACGACATTCCAACGCGCAAAAAACGTGGAAAGTAATGAGTCCGTTATCGCAACCCAGTCAGCTAAGGACCAGGACGACAGTTCAAAAGTTTCTACTCAAACAGTACAGCTTTCCGATACCTCAATAAGGTTATCTGCATCTTCACCGGTAAAAAGCAGCGACAGATCTGCCCCGATAGAAAATAAAGAACAAGCTCAACAAGCGGCCCGCCAAATTATCGCCGATTTTCAAAGCAACCCGGTCCAGGCACAAGGAACTCACAGCAATATAACTGAAAACGCAGTAAAATCTTTGTTAGGTTAAGACCACCGCTCATCGCCAATGACACATTTTATTTTAAGCGGAATTGCCGTCTATCCGGTAAAGTCATTAGCAGGCATTCATGCAAACAGCTGGCCTGTCACTGAAAAAGGCTTTCAGCACGACAGAAAATGGATGATTATCGACCCTAACCGGCAATTCCTTAGCCAGCGCAAGTTGCCGGAAATGGCTTTAATTAAAACCGCACTGACTCCTAAAAACCTAATCCTGTCAGCGCCGGGCATGGAAGATTTATTCCTACCCATTAAACCCGTTGATGGACAACTCATTAACAGCACCATCTGGCATGACCAGTGTGACGCCCATAGCGTTTCAAAAGAAGCCGACCAATGGCTGAGCGATTTTTTAAAACAAGATTGCCAGCTGGTTTACCAGCCCGACGAGGTCATTCGACCGGTTGATCCCGACTATGCTAAGCCTTCCGACAAGGTGGCATTTTCTGACGGTTTTCCTTTCCTGATCATTGCAGAAAACTCTCTGACCGTATTAAATAACGAAATGCAGCTGAATTTGGCTATGACCCGTTTTAGACCCAATTTGGTTATTTCCGGCTGTCCCGGCTATGCAGAAGACAGCTGGCGCGAAATCAGCATTGGCACTATCGATTTCAGACTCCCCAAACCTTGCTCCCGCTGCTCCATTCCAACAATAGATCCTGAAACTGCACAGACCGGCAAGGAACCGCTGATTACGCTCAACCGTACCCGGAAATGGCAAAATAACGTTTATTTCGGACAAAATGCCCTGCATAATCAATGCGGTCAATTGAGTGTCGGCGATACCGTGCACATCAAACTAACCGGCGCAAAACAACCGCCAATCTAGCCTGTTTAGGCGAATAAACAGCCGCCTTTCATTCACTTCGACTTCGCTCAGTCAAGTAAAAAAATCCTCCAACTAACCATGCATAAAGCCCTATTGTTGATTGTCATTCCGCTATTGTCTTACGGCTTTTGGCTCAGTGAAGAATTTAAAGGCATTGCGGCGGGCGTCTCAATTTTTCTGTTCGGCATGCTGTCCCTGGAGCAAGGATTTAAAGCATTTACCGGCGGCGTACTGGAGCGAATTTTACAAAAAACGACCAACACCGTCTGGAAAAGTTTCGGCTTCGGCTTCCTATCGGCTTCCTTGATGCAATCCAGCAGCTTGGTCTCCGTCATCACCATATCATTCCTGAGTGCGGGCTTGCTTGATTTAGTTGCCGGCATCGGTATTGTTTTCGGCTCCAATCTGGGTACGACAACCGGTGCATGGCTGATCGCAGGACTGGGACTGAAAGTTAATATTGCCGCCTACGCCATGCCGCTGCTGATTTTTGGCGTTTTATGCGTGTTCCAGAACGGCAAACAGTTAAAAGGCATCGGCTATATCCTGACCGGCTTGGGTTTTTTGCTGCTCGGCATACATTACATGAAAGAAAGTTTTGAGCACTTTGAAAGCACAATAAACTTGGCCACATACGCCATGCCCGGCGTCAAAGGCTTACTTATTTATACGGCTTTAGGCATCATCGCCACCATTATCATGCAGTCCAGCCACGCCACCATGCTGTTAACCATTACTGCGGTTTCCGTGCATCAAATTACTTATGACAATGCGCTGGCGTTGGCAATAGGCGCCAATGTCGGTACAACAGTTACCGCGATCATTGCTGCTCTTAGCGCCAATGTTCAGGGTAAACGTCTGGCAGGCTCACATCTGTTAATCAACCTGTCTACCGGAATCATTGTACTGATTTTTATTAAACAATTCGGTATCGCTGTTGACATCATCAGCGCAAATTTGGGTATTGCCACCTCGGATCATGCTATGAAACTGGCAATATTTCACAGCCTGTTTAATCTTGCCGGCATTATCCTGTTTTTTCCACTTATTAATCAACAGGTTACTTTACTGGAAAAAATATTTATCGAAAAACGTCCCGCTATTTTCAAACCGATATATTTGGACCCGTCCGCCATGGATTTCCCTGAAACAGTCGTTGAATCGGTCAGACTGGAAAGTATTCATTTATATGAAAATGCCATTCATATTATTTTGCACACTTTTGGCCTACATCAACGCGATCTCCAAAAAAACGACTCACTCAAGCAGCTCATAGAGCAAAATAAAAATCCGATTGAATACGATATAGACGCCAGCTATGAAAAGCGGATAAAAGGTATCTACAGCGCTATTATTGCCTTTATCAGCCAAGCCGGATTCACCTGGGAAATGGCCCAGTCTTCAAGACTTTCCTGGCTACGCGAGGCCAATAAACATCTTGTAGAGGCCATTAAAGACACCAAGCATTTGCAAAAGAACTGGGTTCGAGCCAGATCCTCAACCAATCAAATCAGGATCGATGAATACAATAAAATTGCCTACCAAATAGTCTTGCATATCCAGAAAATTGAAACTTTCAGGCATGAAATTGAAGGCAACGAATTACCGTTATTATCGTTGGACACATTAAAAGCATCCATTAAAAATGATGACATGCAAATGAATCGCGCCATTGAAACACTGATTAGAGAACGAAAAATATCCCCTGAAACCGGATCTTCGCTGATTAATGACAGCGCCTATATGCGCAGCATTAAAAAAAATCTGCTGAAAGCCGCCGAAACGCTGTTTTTGCACGGCAACATCGGCGATGCCGATGTTGAACATCAATTAAGCCTAAATGAAACCGAAATCAATGATGTTGTTCACACTATGGATACCCAATAACATCATCGTTACACCATTTAACTAAACTCAACCCGTCATTCCAGCCATGAAAATAGAAAAATTGCTCCATAAATTACAGGCCTTTTTTGACACCGACAAACACAAAAAAAGACAACATATCGATGAATTGAAAAAAATCCTGCTTAAACTGAAGAAAAAAGAACGAAAAATCACCGATACCTTGCAACAGACTGACGACGATTGCTTAACAAAACATTATCAAACTGAACTGGAAATTATCAGGGCACAGCGAAAAAAAGGCATTGAAGTTTTGCAGCAACTTAACGAACGTAAAAAAACCTGAACCGATGATATTACAAACCCATCATCAAACTGCTTCCATGCTTTTTCAGCCAGTGCCTTCGGCTTTGATAATCCGGCAAATGTTCTGCAACCAGAGCCCAGAAATGGGCGGAATGGTTTCTGATCTTGATATGGCAAAGCTCGTGTACCACTACGTATTCCAGAACTTCGGGCGGGGCTATGATCAACAGCCAATTGATATTGATGTCGTTATGAATGCCGCAACTGCCCCATCGGCTTTTTTGCGTTTTGATTTTAATCGTCTGGGGAAATAACTGTTTTTTTTCCGCATGCTGTTTTACCAACTGCTCTACCTGGCTTTTCGATTCCTTTTTCATCCAGCGTATTAACGCCTCTTTTATCTCGGCACTGTGGTCTTTAATCATCAATGCGTCGGGGACATGGGCAATAAATTCTTGGCTAAATTCTATTTTTATCCTTTTTAATTTTGTGGGTCTTACTGCCAATTTATACGATACTCCCTGATAAGGAATTTCAGCGCCATGTCCGTAAACAGCCGGAGCCAACGTTTTATGCTGATGACTTTTAGTTGCGATTTTAGCCAATGCCTGGACTATCCACTGCTGCTTGGACTGAACGAATTGATGGATTTTATGTTCGGCGACTTTTAACGGGGCGACGACTTCCACTTTACCGGGCGTCACAATGATTCGCGTCTGCGTAGCCCGCTGACTGCGTCGGATTTGATAGGAAAATGCTGGATTAGAAATGACAGTTCTCTTTACTGGAGGTTTTACACTATTCTGATTTATTTCGCGTCTTTCCTGGACTAATCGTCTTTTTTAGGTGTAAATCTAACCATCCTGATTAATCATGTGGGTTGCCAATTGCTGCAAAGCCTGACTTAAGTTTTCCCTGAAATTGGCATCCATGGTTATTTCATTTAGGGCTTTATTCATGCATAACATCCACTGATCTCTTGCAACTTCGTCTATTGCAAAGGCAATATGCCGCTGCCGCAATCTTGGATGCCCGTACTCCTGAATAAATAAATCGGGACCGCCCAGCCAGCCAGACAAAAATTTGAACAATTTGTCATGCGCAGCCGCCAAATCCGCCGCATGCATACCTCGAACTCCGGACGTTTCAGGCAAACTATCCATAAAAAAGTAAAACCGTTCCACCAGATTGAGTATTGCCGTTTCTCCGCCTATCAGTTCATAAGGTGTTGTTTGTTTATTTTCTGTCATAACCCTGTATTCTGAAAAATCATTCTTTCAATAATTCAGTATTCTACTAAATATTCTTACCAATACCTCAAAACTCTTGTAAAATCTAAAGGGCTATTTGTTATGTTAACCATGTATTTTTAAGGAATCCAAATAAAATGAAACTAAATACCGCTATTCCACGCACGGAATCCAGTATTCTGGCAACCAATAAAGTACTGAGAAACACCTATTTGTTATTGTCGATGACGTTGATTTTCAGCGCGATGACTGCCGGTGCAGCGATGGCACTGAATTTGCCGCATTTTGGCATTGTCATCACCCTAATCGGCTATTTCGGCCTGCTGTTTTTAACGACCAAATTCAGTAACAGTAGCTTAGGCTTGGTTTTTGTTTTTGCCTTGACCGGTTTTATGGGACTAACTCTCGGCCCTATTTTAACGATGTACATTAAAGCCTTCAGTAACGGTCACGAATTGATCATGACTGCATTAGGCGGAACCGGCGTTATATTCCTGGGACTTTCCGGCTATGCCCTAACAACGCGCAAAGATTTCAGCTTTATGGGCGGCTTCCTGATGGTAGGCGTTCTGGTCGCATTTCTGGCGGGTCTTGGCGCAATATTTTTCGCTATACCGGCCTTATCGCTGGCAGTATCGGCGATGTTTATCCTGCTGATGTCCGGTATGATCTTATACCAAACCAGCGAAATCATTCACGGCGGCGAAACCAACTATATTTTGGCGACTGTTTCTTTATACGTTACCATCTACAACCTGTTCTTAAGCTTATTACAATTGTTGGGCGTATTCAGCGGCGAAGACTAAATAATCTTTGACGCCCATCCCACATTAAAAAGCCCGACTAACTTTGGTTAGCCGGGCTTTTTTTCCTTTCATGACTGGTTTTTAGAGCCATGCAAGCGAATCAATAAAGCCGCCTCATCATGGCTCAATCCTGAGCTTTGCATTAATTCATTGATGCCGGCTCCACTTTTTACTTTTCGGATGTCTACGCTGTACGGGTGATCCGACTGGTCATTTTGCTCGACCTCGGAAAGCTTTGTTGCCAAATCGTTGATCTGCTCGTCCGTAACGGCTATCCGGTTATCCACTGTGGCTATTCGGCCATCCACCGTTAAAGCGGCGGTACACAAGCCGACAATATCATTAGTATTACCGTGAACAATATCATTAAGAACCAGGTACTTGTGTTTAAGCTTCCGTTGAGTACGCGCCAGCCAAAAAAGTACCACAAGCATAATAACAATCGCCACGCCCTCAATGATAAGAACGGTCATCAAAGGATTATTCATCAAACAACTTCATCAATATGTTGTATAGGTTCAGCACCCTGTTCTTCCGCTTCTTGTTCTTTTCTACGCGGATGTTTCTCTGGGCGATTATCATCCCTTTTAATTTTTTGGGGTTTTATGACTGGAAAAGAGAGTGCTATGGGTTGTATTTCTAGCATACCGACCTCCTGTGACTGACATTATTGTTTATTTAATATTAGCTGTTAGCTATTATTCTACTTTATTGTTGATCAACAACCGTCGCTGTCGGCGCCAAATTTAATAATTTGGCACGTTGTTCATCATTAGCACCATAACGAGCAAAAGCCTGCGCCATTAATACCAAAACCACTCGCCTATTCTTAAATCGCCCCGCCTCTATCTTGTTATCGCCAATAGGATGAAACTCGCCATAACCAATGGCTGACAAATGGGGCGGATTAATGCCGTCCTTGACAAACTCATGTACGACGCTGGTCGCACGAGCAGATGACAAATCCCAGTTCGACCTGAATTTTAGGTTATCGATAGGAACATTATCGGTATGCCCTTCAATATTAATCATGTTTGGCAATAGCTTGATCACTTCGACAATCTTTTTCAACACGGGTATCGCTTTTTTGGACAATTCCGCCTCACCACTCAAGAATAACAGCTCACTATTCATTTCCAGCTCTATCCAATAGTCGTTTTTTTTAACTGAAACCAGCTCATCATCAATAAAAGGCGCTAAAACCTGTTCGAATTGATCGGACACTTGGCTCAACTGCCTTCTTTCTTTTAATATTTCTTCGCTCAGCTCCCGCCTTTTTTCAATTTCCACCGTCGTGGGATTTTCTAATGGAATAGGCTGTATGATCGTCGACAAAGCGCCAGCCTCAATGGAGATAACTTCATTGCCCTGTTGTTCTTTATTTGAAAATGCTTCACCTAATGAATCGGACAGCGACTTGTACTTCCCTTCATTGACTGATGAAATTGAATACATGACCACAAAAAATGCAAATAATAAGGTAATGAAATCCGCGTAAGAAACCATCCATCGGTCACGATTTGTAGTAGGCGACCGGTCGGATGCCCCTACATACCTTTTCCTACGCCTCACCATAGCCAAGCCTTACTATGCGTCATGCAGATAACCGCCCAATTTAAGCTTGATATTTCTTGGATTTTCGCCATCTGCAATAGCGATAATGCCCTCAACCAGCATTTCCTTAGCTTGAGTCAATGCAAGTACATGGGTTTTTAATTTATTCGCAACCGGCAAAAAAATCAGGTTGGCAGAACCCACACCATATATTGTCGCGACAAAAGCAGTCGCGATCCCTTGACCTAAAAGTTCCGGGTTAGTCAGATTCTGCATCACATGAATTAAGCCCATCACGGCACCGAGAATACCGATGGTCGGCGCATAACCGCCCATAGCTTCATACAACCCTGCCGCCTGTAAGCCCCTATTTTCCTTGGAATACATATCCAGATCCAATATCTCACGTATCGCATCAGGATTATTTCCGTCAACCAACAACTGCAAACCCTTTTTTATAAACGGATCTTTTTCGTTAGGCAGCGCATTTTCAAGACCTAACAAACCTTCCTTTCGCGCCAGATGGCTCCAGTAAATCACCTTGTCGATTTGCGCTGAAAGATCCACTTCCTTGGGGATTAATATCCACGAAAACATTTTCATGCTTCTGACAAAAATAGCCGGTGGAAATTGCAAAAGTGTCGCCCCGAATGTCCCCCCAAACACAATAATAAGTGCCGGTGCATTAACCAACGAACTGATGTCACCACCGTCCAACACGATCCCCAGCAGAATCGCACCGACACCGACTAAAACACCGGTGATGCTTAAAATATCCATTTTTTTAGTTTTCAACTTGGCCACTAAAAACTATCAATTTGCTGTCCATTCAGACAGCCTTGAACGTAATCTCAATACGGCCTGAGTGCTGATCTGGCTAACCCTGGATTCACTCACATTTAAAACTTCGCCGATTTCCCTCAAATTAAGTTCTTCATCATAATAGAGCGATATAACCAGACGCTCACGCTCGGGCAAACCCATGATCGCGTCTGCCAATGCCTGTTGAAAACTTTCACGACCTAGGCCGTCTGCCAGACCTTCTTGCTGACGCAGGGATTCATCAAGATAATGATCGCCATCTTGCGTCAATTCTTCGACACTAAACACACGGCAGCTGCTTGAATCCTGAAGAATGTGATTGTATTCATCAATGGCTATACCTAAATACTCGGCCACATCAACGTCTCTTGCCTCGCGCCCGGTTCTGTTTTCAATCGCACGTATCGCGTCGGATACCCTACGCGATTTTTTATGCACGGAACGAGGCGTCCAGTCACTGCGTCTGACCTCATCCAACATCGAACCCCGAATACGAATACCGGCATAGGTATCAAAACTGGCTCCCTGCGAGGCGTCATAATTCCTGATAGCCTCCAGCAAGCCAAGCATCCCTGCCTGAATCAGATCATCGACTTGAACCGAATCGGGCAGTCTGTTCAATAAGTGGTAGGCAATGCGCTTAACTAACGGTGCATGCTGCATGACACGCTCATCGGTGCCACCCGCCTGTACCGCTGTGTACATTGCCACGCCACTCATGCAACATCCTTTTGGGAACCGTACTGAATCATTCTTTCAATAAAAAACTCGATATAACCGCCCGCCTGAGATTTAAGCGGCCAGCTGTCAATTCGTGCGGCTATCGTTTTCAATGCGAGAGCGGCTTTGCTTCTGGGGAAGCCGATAACAACCGGTGTTTGCTTTTGAACCGACTTACGCAAATATTCGTCATAAGGCACTGCACCGGCAAACTTCAGCGTAACATCCAGATAACGATCGGTTACTTTATTTAATTTCTGAAACAACGCGTGGCCTTGTTGAACAGTCTGAACCATATTGGTGATCACATGAAATTTGGACAAACCATAATCCCGGTTAAGCAACTTGATAAACGCATAAGCATCGGTTAACGAGGTGGGTTCATCGCAAACAACAACGACAATTTCCTGACAGGAGCGGGCAAAATTCACCACACTCGCCGATATGCCGGCCGCTGTATCGACAATCAATACGTCGATATCTTGATCGATCTCGCTGAAGGCATGGATCACTGAAGCTTGTTCAATCGTCGTCAATTCAGACATCCTCTGAATACCCGATGCCCCTGGAATCACTCTCAAACCCGAAGGCCCCTCAATCATAATTTCATCTAAGGTTTTTTCTCCTGAGAGCACATGAGAAAGATTGAACTTGGGGTAAACGCCTAACAAAATATCAACATTAGCCAGACCCAAATCAGCATCCATTAATACCACCCGCTGACCCATTTGCGATAAGGCTATGCCGATGTTAACCGACAAGTTTGTTTTACCTACACCGCCCTTGCCGCTGGTGATTGCGATAACTCTGACAGGCTTAATTTGATTCATTTTTCTTATTCCCGCTGCTTGATCAGATTGCTTATGCATAACCTTGCGCCGCCCAAGCTTCATTATTTGCATCGTTATAGTCGCTCTCTTCATCCAACTCAGCCACACATTGTGCGACCAAAGTCCGGGCACAAGGACTATGCATGTCTTCAGGTACTTGCTGACCGTCGGCAATAAAAGACAGCGGCAGGTTATGTTCTATTATTGAAGAAATGGCCGAACCAATCGTTGCCGCCTCATCAAGTTTAGTCAAAATACAGGCTTGCGGTTCAAAAACCTGGAAGGCTTTGATAATTTCATTCATGGCCTTGTATTCAGTCGCAGCCGACATCACCAGATAGGATCTAATGGCTTGTCCGCTTTGTTGCAGGGTATTAATCTGCTCGACCAGTTTCATATCGCGTTGGCTCATACCGGCAGTATCAATCAAAATAAGCCGTTTGTCTGCAAAACCATTGATAATGTTGCACAACTCAGAAGCGCTGGATGCCCCCCGAACCGGAATGCCTAATATCCGTCCATAGGTATTCAATTGCTCATGAGCGCCAATACGGTAATTATCGGTAGTAATCAAGGCAACCTGTCTTGGCCCGTGCTTTAAAATGAATTTGGCGGCCAGTTTGGCGATCGTTGTGGTTTTACCCACGCCGGTAGGTCCTACTAAGGCGGCAATGCCACCGTTCTGGAGCAAATCATCGTCAGCTACCGGCAACACTTTAGCCAGCAGCTCTTGAGCCTGGCTAAAAACAAGTTCAGGATCCGTGTGATTAGCAAAACGATTGGCAATTTTAACACTCAATTTTCTTGAAATACTCATGCCAGCCAAACGTTGCAGCAATTCAGCCCTGACCGGGTTGGTTTGCGCATTATGCGCCCAACTAACGCTGGACAATTTGGAGTCCATCGCCGACCTTAAGGACTTGAGTTCCCGGCTCATTTCCAGCAACAAATTATCTGACGGATTGCTCTGTTTTTCCTCCGGCATGGCTATTTGCATAGGCCTTTCTGTTGCTACAGCGGCAACCGGCTTGGTGACTTTTGCTGTTACCGTTTCCAGATTTCCGCGTAGATGTACTTTTTCTGCGTAGCCCACATATTGGTCAATATTCCGGCGACTGCCAGGGATGGTGGAAGTGTCGGAATCGGTAGGGAACCGATGCGACCGCACTGAAGAATTCTCAGCCAAAAAACCATCCGCACTTTGTTTTCTTGAGCTGCTTAAAACATGCAATCGATTTTTTTCTGCATCAAAATCAGGCAAATCCATTTTTTGCGACCGAGAGGGGGACTGTTGCTCTTCGGCCTGTTTTTGCAACTTGCTCTGAATCAACTGCTCATCAAAATCTCGCGCGGCAACGATCTCAACACCGCCGTCAACCGACTTGTTTGACATGATGACTGCATCGGCGCCCAATTCTTCTTTGACCATGCGCATGGCTTGGCGTATATCTTCTGCAAAAAAACGTTTAATTTTCATAGGGTAGCCTCATGTGCTATGTTCGTCGCCCAACAGTTGAAACCACTTTGATCTGGCGATCAGCAGGTATTTCATTGTATGCCAAGACATGTAATCCGGGAATGGAATGGCGAACGAATCGGGATAACCAGGGGCGGATATAAGAAGAAACCAGCAACACCGCCGTTTGTCCTTCCATTTCCATTTTCTGCATACTTTCCTGCAACGATGCATGCATTTGTTCCGCCAATCCTGGTTCGATCCCGACACCACTTTCGCCTGCCGTTTGCAAAGACTTATGCAACAACTGTTCCAACTCATGATCCAGCGCAATAACCGGCAATTCATCCTGCATCCCACTGATTTCATGGATAATTAACCGACCCAATGCCGCACGTACCGCCGACGTCAAGATGTCGGGATCTTGACTCTTGATCCCGTACTCCGCCAAAGTTTCGACGATACTACGCATATCCCGGATAGGTACATGCTCTTGCAACAAGTTTTGTAATACCTTGACCACCACGCCTAGCGGCAATGTTTTCGGCACCAAGTCCTCGACCAACTTAGGCGCAGACTTAGCCAAGTTATCGAGTATTTTATACGCCTCTTCATAACCGAACAATTCATGGGCATGCGCCTGCAACAGATGACTCAGATGGGTCGCCACCACGGTCCCAGGATCAACCACCGTATAACCCAGAGTTTGCGCATGATCTTTCTGGCTCGGCTCTATCCACACCGCATCCAAACCAAAAGCAGGATCCTTGCAGGCATTGCCCTTCAAGGTACCAAAAACACGCCCTGGATTAATCGCCATTTCCATTTCCGGCATAATTTCAGCTTCGCCTACAGTCACTCCCATCAGCGAAATCCGGTAAGCTGTCGGACTTAAATCAAGGTTATCCCGGATATGCACCGATGGTATTAAAAAACCTAACTCTTGAGACAGTTTTTTTCGTACGCCTTTGATTCGAATCATCAGTTGCCCGCCCTGGTTCTTGTCCACCAACGGAATAAGCCGATAACCCACTTCCAGTCCGACAACATCGACCGGCATCACATCATCCCAGCCCAACTCTTTAGTCTCAGGAATAACGGTGTTTTGAGCCAACTCCTGCGGATAATCGACAGCAACTAATTCAGCTTCTTTATGCTTTTTGTCAATTAAATAGGCAGAACCGGCTAAAATCATGGCCAGCAAGATAAAGACCACATTCGGCATGCCTGGAATAATGCCCAGCCCACCTACCACCGCTGCCGTCACCGTCAACGCTTTGGGATTGGCAAATAGCTGCGAAGTGACCTGTTGTCCAATATTTTCACCGGTGCTGCCAACCTTGGTGACCACCAGCGCGGATGCTGTCGACAATAACAACGACGGAATTTGAGCGACCAAACCATCACCAATGGACAGTAATACATAAATTTCACCGGCCTCGGCAAAACTCAAGTTGTGCTGAGCCACACCAATGGCAAGACCGCCAATCATGTTGACAAATAAAATAATAATCCCGGCAATTGCATCGCCCCTGACAAATTTACTCGCGCCATCCATAGAGCCGTAAAAATCCGCTTCGGTAGCCACTTCCGCACGCCGCTCACGCGCTTCATCCTGAGTCAGCAAACCGGCATTCAAATCCGCATCTATAGCCA
Organism: Methylobacter svalbardensis; assembly: GCF_037671525.1. Lineage (NCBI taxonomy): Bacteria > Pseudomonadati > Pseudomonadota > Gammaproteobacteria > Methylococcales > Methylococcaceae > Methylobacter > Methylobacter svalbardensis. The sequence continues at coordinate 32,294 of NZ_JAWPOH010000030.1, read as the reverse complement.
TTTGTTTACCCGGCATCGCATCCAGCGTAAATCTTGCCCCAACTTCCGCAATCCGTCCGGCACCTTTGGTAACGACCATGAAGTTAATGATGATCAATATCGCAAAAACCACCAGACCGACTGCAAAGTTACCGCCAATAACAAATGCACCAAAGGCCTCAATCACCTTACCGGCCGCATCGCCGCCCTTATGTCCGTCGATCAATACAACACGCGTCGAAGCCACGTTCAGCGCTAGTCGTAATATAGTTGCCAGCAGAATAACGGTTGGAAATGATGCAAATTCCAACGGCTTAACTGTGTAGACAACAACCAGCAATATAATTAACGAAAAAGCGATATTAAAGGTAAAGAACAGATCGAGTACGAATGCCGGCAACGGTAATATCAGCATCGACAGCACCATGATGATAACTAATGGCGCACCCATTTCGGCTTTGCCCAGTATCGCCAACGCTGTTTTTAATTTAGTAAAATCCATACCCGGTTAATCTCGTTTAAATTCGTCAGGCACGTTAATATCTGCCGGCGGCAACGGCACTCTCCAATCATTTTTCTGAGCGGCTTTTAACTGATAGACATAGGCGAGAATCTGAGCTACGGCCAAATAAAGCCCCTGCGGTATCTCGCTATCTATCTCGGTCGAATAATACAACGCTCTGGCTAACGGCGGAGACGCCACCAGCGGTACGTCAGCGCCTATCGCTACATTACGTATTTGGGCGGCGATCAAATCGACACCTTTGGCAACCAGTTTTGGCGCGCCATTTGAATTCTGATCATATTTTAAGGCCACCGCATAATGGCTGGGATTCGTAACAATAACATCGGCGTCCGGCACGGCCGACATCATACGTCCTTGCGACATTTCCATTTGCGCCCTGCGCTGCCGGCCTTTGGTTTCGGGACTTCCCTCGGATTCTTTATTTTCATCCTTGATTTCCTGCTTGGACATTTTCAGATTTTTGGTGTGCTCCCACAACTGATAAGGCACGTCGATCATCACTATTAACACCAACGAAGCGCTAAGCACTAAAAAGCATATACCAATAATATTCAGTGCATGACTGACTGATTGCCCTAGCGGCTCTGCACTCAATCCCAACAATTCTCCGATAAAGCTTTTGTACAAAGCCACCGCTACGGCGAAAACCAATAAAATTTTTAACAAGGCTTTGAATAGCTCAACCAAGCCCTTTACCGCAAACATCCTGGCGATCCCGGTAATAGGATTCATTTTTGACGGTTTAAACGCTATAGCCTCCCAACTGAACACCCAGCCGCCCATCGATATCGGGGTAATAATGGCGACAAAGACCATCAGTGCAAAAAACGGCGCCAGCAATAGGAGACCGTCAATCATCGCTTGTTTAAAAAAGACTATCGGGCTAGCGGGATCGAAAATAACCTCGCGGCTCAACTGAAACTGCGCCTGCATTCCCGCTATCAGGCCCTTGCCGATTTGTCTTCCCTGGATAAGAAACATCGCGGCACTGGCTATCAGCATCACAAAGGTATTGAGCTCCCTGGACCTGGCAATCTGGCCTTTCTTTCTGGAGTCTTCTAGCCGCTTACCGGTAGGCTCTTCGGTTTTGTCGTCTTTATCTGCCATAATTTAATTTACAAGTGCAATAGTTGGCCGATCAAATCGTAAGCATCCGTCAACATCCCGGGAAATTGAGCCAGCACATCAGGTAATGTTTTCCAAACCAACAGCATTCCCAACATCAAGGTTACCGGAAAGCCCACCGAGAAAATTTGCAATTGCGGTGCCGCTCTGGCCGCTACCCCAAAAATGATATTCACCAACAACAGACTGGCCATAACAGGCATGGCCAGCAATAAGCCGCCGGTGAACAACCGACCACTCCAGACGATAATTGACCAGATACCCGCCTTGTCTATACCGTCTATACCAATAGGCAAGGTTTTAAAGCTGTCCAGAACCATTTGTATCAACAACAAATGTCCATTCAAACTGATAAAAACTAGCGTAGCGATAATAGTATAAACTTGCGCAATCACCGGCACCTGCTGCCCGCTTTGCGGATCTACCATCATTGAAAAACCCAAGCCCATGCTTAAAGCAATAGCTTGCCCCGCAAAAACGACGGCGGCAAAAACCAACTGCACGATAAAGCCACTGGTCAAACCGATCATAGTCTGAGCAATAGCCATCATAAATCCAGTGTAGCTAAACATTTCAACAACGGGCAAAGGGGGGAGTAAAGGCATGATAACCAGCGTTATTACCACCGCAAGAATCAGCCTGACTCGGGCCGGAACGGCTTGAATGCTAAACAACGGCACCGATACAAACATCGCACTAACGCGCATTAAAGGCCATATAAATAATGCCGCCTGGTCGAGAAGCTGCTCTTCGGTAAAGTTCAACGTTCAGCCAATTAATTGAGGAATATCCCTGATCAAGCCCTGAAAATAATCAAGGAACAGTTGCAGCATCCCCGGCCCCATAATCAGCAAAACAAGCCCTATAACAATTAACTTGGGGATAAATGTCAACGTCGCCTCATTAATCTGTGTAGCCGCCTGAAACATCGCGATAATCAGGCCAACAGCCAATGACGGCAATAACACCGGTGCGGTCAGTTTAACCGCGACAATCATCGCATCCTGCGCAATCATAGAAATGGTTTCCGGCGTCATAATCTACTCGCCCGGGCGACCGACCGGTCGCCCCTACACAACATAAAAACTCGCTGCTAACATTTCCATAATCAACGACCAGCCATCGGCCATAACAAATAGCATTATCTTAAAGGGCAGAGAAATAATCATCGGCGACAACATCATCATACCCATGGACATCAGCACACTGGCAACCACCAAGTCGATAATCAAAAATGGCAAGAAAATCAAAAAGCCTATTTGAAACGCCGTTTTCAATTCACTGGTCACAAAAGCCGGCAGCAATAACGAAAACGGTACGTTTTCGGCTGATTCTAACTCCGCATTGCCCGAAATTCGGATAAATAGTTCGAGATCAGCCTCTCTGGTCTGCTTTAACATAAATTGCCTGAATGGCTCGGAAGCCTTTTCAATAGCGGCAGTCACATCGATTTTATCTTCCAGATAAGGCTGGACGGCTTCGCTATTCACCTTATCAAAGACCGGCATCATAATGAAAATAGTCAAGAACAAAGACAAGCCCAATAACACCTGATTACTGGGTGCCTGCCCGGTGCCTAAAGCCGTACGCAACAAACTGAGGACAATCATGATCCGGGTAAACGAAGTCATGGTCAACAACAACGCAGGCAACACGGTCAACAAGGTCATTAACGCCAGAATCTGGATCGTTACCGTATAAGTCTGAGCGCCTTGCTTACCCGTAGTGACGGTGACCGCGTCAATTCCCGCTGCGGCATAAGCCGGTGTTTCGAGCAGCAAAAAAGCGAGACCTATCATCAGCAATCGAAATGCCACTGATCGAAATAAAGCGCTTTTAATCATCGGATCGTCCCTTCATCACTTGCATCAGTTTTTGCGCAAATCCGCTGTCCCTAGCCATAGACGGCGACGGCTCGCTGTTCAAGCAATCGTCACCCTCCAGCACATGCAATGCCTCTATACGTCCCGGTGTCACACCCAAAATAAGCTGCTTTTTTCCGACCTGGAGTAAAATGACTTTTTCCCGCATACCCAGCGACAGGCCGCCGACCACACGCATTTTTTCAGCACCGTTGACAGAGATTCCGCTTAACTTGCGCATTCCCCAAACACAGAGAAAAAAAATAGCTAAGACTATCAGCAGTCCAACTCCCCAATGGAGCGCATCACCGGAAGAAACCGTCCTGACCGCCTGCTTTGAAGCATCAGCACCCGATACGGCAAAGCAGGAAGGAAACCACCAGAACAACAACCAGGTGACAGTTTTTTTTCCAATCATCAGGCTAATCTTTTAACGCGTTCCGATGGACTTATGACATCGGTTAAGCGTATGCCGAACTTGTCATTGATCACCACCACTTCACCATGCGCAATCAGCGTACCGTTTACCAGCACATCAAGCGGCTCACCGGCAAAACGTTCCAACTCAACAACCGAGCCCTGATTTAACTGCAACAGATTCCTGATATTAATCTGTGTCCGCCCAATTTCCATTGAAATAGTCACGGGGACATCCAAAATAACATCCAGATTGACTTCATCACCTAGACCTGAAGACGATTTTTTATCTTCAATCTGATCATTAAATTCCTCAAATGCGGCGGTCTCAAAATCACTCATTATTTCAGCACTCTCAGGCGTATTTGGATTTTCACTCATCTTATTCCCAACCTACTATTGTCATAATCGAACTCTACAGCGCGTCAGCTTGATTCAAGACCTTACCTTATCAATAATCTGGATGGCATAATTGCCATCCGATATGCCGACCTTACCTTCAAACACCGGAATTCCTTCCGCTTTAAGAATCACCGTATCCGGCATATCGATAGGTATGACATCACCTTTCTTTAACCGCATAACGTCTCTTATGCTCATGTTTTTTTCCACCAAAAGACTGTTCACACTCACTTCAGCTCTCAGCACTTCACCACGCAATGAGGCCTGCCAACTGCCGTCAACCTCGCCACTGTCACTACTGATAGCATCCAGTAACTCCCTGATTGGCTCAAGCATCGCATAGGGCATCGCAATGTTTATATCACCGCCCCCACCTTCCAACTCAACATGAATGGTAGAGATCACAATAATTTCTCCAGGACCGATAATATTGGCAAACCGTGGATTGATTTCTGCTCCCACATATTCAAAGTCGAGATCCATAACCGGCTTCCAGGCTTCCTTCAAGTCCTTGAAAATCATATCAATGATAATCCGGACCACCCGCATTTCGGTCGGTGTAAATTCCCTGCCTTCGGTCTGATTATAAAATTGTCCGGCACCACCGAAAAAGTTGTCCACCACGGTAAAAACCAGCCGCGGATCGATGACTATCAAGGCTTTGCCGCGCAAGGGGTTAAATCGAACAATCGTTAAATTAGTCGGAACCAGCAACCCTTGTATATATTCAGAAAACTTTTGAACCTGAATGCCCGATATAAAAATTTCTGCCGATCGACGCAGGAAATTGAACAGCGAAATACGGATAAACCGGGCAAATCGTTCATTAACCATTTCCAGGGTCGGCATACGCCCACGAACAATTCTTTCCTGGCTGGCAAAGTCATAATCTCTGACTACGCCTTTTTCATAAAATTCTTCGGTATCCGCTTCAGCATAAAACTCGGACTCATCTTCCGTGTCAATATCTCCGTCGCTTACACCATTCAACAGCGCATCGATTTCTGCCTGCGAGAGTAAATCACTCATGTTATTGCATTACAAATGAAGTGAAGAATATCTCATTAACCTTACCCTTTCCTGCCATTTTCACTAGAACGGCAGTCACCGCATCTAGCATGAGTTGGCGTAACATGTCTTTTCCTTCACGGGTATTTAATACGCTGCTGTCCTGCGCACTCATCAGCATCAACAGATTATTGCGTATCATGGGTTCATTTTTTGCTAACACGGCAATGGTTTCAGCGCTTTCAACCAACATAGATACCGTAATTCGCCCGTGCTTAGCTGTCGACCCCTTGGGGAAATCAACAACAATGGGTTTACTCATCTCAAAATAGAGTTTTTCTGCTGGAACTGCCGACTCATCTTCATCAACATGTTCAACTGTTTCGCCTTCACTGGAATCCCCTTTCATAAAGAAATAAGCGGCACCTCCGCTCATTGCTAATAAAATCGCTACAGCGACAATTATAATGATCAGTTTTTTAGGAGATTTCTTTTTCTCTCCATCTTCTTGTTCAAGTTCAGCCATGTTGCAAACCCTTTAGTTTTTAATAAATATGCAATCTAAAGACCATAAAAAATAATCCATATAAAAACAATAATATATATCTAAATTACGCATCCGATTACAACTGTGGATAACCCTAACACACGGCTAAATATTAGCATTGGCCTGCATCACAAAATCAAATCATACAAGAAAAAAGATCCTTTTAAAAGAATAAGATAGGAATACTTATAAATGTTAATAATTAACTACACCCGGTATCAATTATTAATTCAGCATCATTAAACAAATAAATACACCCAAAAAATCGCAACATTAAAAATGAAGGTGTCACGAAACCGACACCCTCACCCATATTGAAATAAATCTTTCTATGGCAGCCAAAACATAAAACCACTCTACGATGAATACGCTGATGACTCAATACAAGCACGCATCAAAGCAACATCCTTTATCAGGAAAACAAACGTGCCTTTGAAAATCAAGCAACGTGGACAATTTATTTGATGAGCTCAAAGACGTTAGCTTTAGCTTATATCCAAGTAATCTTGAGTATAACCAATAACAACAAACATCTTGCTTTGACCCTTTTTAAAAAGCTATTCGAGGAACCGCTCTTGCAAGTCATTGACATTAAAGATGCGCTGGCAAACAATACGATCTTGCCAAAGAAATTACACACAAACTCAATGGTTCGGCAAGCTTTTGTGGATTGATGGCTATCCAGCAATCGGCAAATATCTTGGAAAACTGCCTGTTAATCAATAATTACGCCACAATTGACCGGCACTTTCTGCTGCTGCAACAACACATCTTAAATTTCACCCGTCATCAAGAATTCATCCTGGTAAATCTTGATAAATGCTAAGCCCATAAAAAAAGCCCATAAAGGGCCTTTTTTATGGGCAATAAAAATCAATTTTAGCCCAACTCGTCAAGCAATGCTTGGGCTATGTTTTTTTGCTCAACCGTACCTTGCTCAAGTACTTCCCTGGCCAGATCCTTGGCCGCATCGGCATCTCCCATATCGACATACGCTTTTGCCAAATCCAGTTTCGTTTCCAACTCATCCATATCGGTGAGAGCAGAAACACTAAACTCCTCATGCTGACCAAACTCCTGATCCTTTGTTGTCGAGGGCAGATCCAAATCAAAATTAAAGTCAAAATCCCCCCCCATATCATCATTAAAATTCAACGAATTATCGGAAGAAACATCATTATTATCTATAGCACTAAAATCAAGACTATCAACTTCTTTTATTTCAGCATTATCGAAACTAAAATCAAATTCATGCGCTTCATATTCCTGCTGTTTATTGCCTACACTTGTCTCTGGCGGCGAAGACACTAAAGCACTAGAATCTATAAGACTTTGATCTGCCTTATCTGATTCGTTGGCATCCATTGAAAACGGACTAAAATCAAAATCAATATCTTCTATCTGTGCTTTTGAGGACTTACCTGCCTGCGTATTGGGAGCTACAACACCATTATCTGATTCTATGGAAAATGAACTTAAATCGAAATCAATGTCCTCTCCTGTCGTTCCGAAGGACTTACCGGTAATAGTATTGGATGCAATTACACCTTGATCCGCTTCATCGGATTTCATTGATAATAAACTTAAATCGAAATTAATATCCTCTACCTGCTCTCCTGAAAATGCATCAGCCTGAGCACCGAGATCAATAGCATCTTTTTCCGCCTCATTAGACTCTTTGGTATCCATTGAAAATGAACTTAAATCAAAATCAATGTCTTCGTTATTTTGCCGCGCCTCAACAATAACTTCACCTTTAATTTTATCGGATGAAGTTAAATCAAAATCAAGTTCGTTACGCTTTGACTCAGTCGCTTCCTTCCCAAAATCATTGCCATCTGCCTTCACAAAAGAAACAACTCCAGGAATTACGCTCTCTATATTGGGCGCATTATCCCCAGTGATACTTTCGCCAGTATTTTCAATGGTTTCATCCTCAGTCATAGCGAACAGATCATCCCCGGACGAAAATAATGGCGAAGCAGGACAAATTTCACGTCCCATTTCCGCCACTTTTTCCCAAAAATCAGCCTCATTACGCTTACCGGATTTCGCCAGTTCAGTGGCATAAGCTTCAAAATCTGCTTTGCTTTCATTAGCGTAAAAAATTTCCAGCAACTTCAATTTACATTCATCTCGGTCCGGTTGATCTTTAATTGCCTGCCGTATTAATTCTTCGGCCTGCTGATAACGACCATAAGCAAGATACACGTCAGCCTCGGATATCGGATCAATTTCCCCCTGATCGGTATCAAATGAGTCAAAGTCACTGGGTGTAAACTCACTCAAGAAAGAACTTTCACCCACCGTACCTGCATCATTATCGTGAACAGCTAAACTAGCTTCGACAACCGGCACAGAAATATTTTCATCGGCTTCAGGTGCTTCAGTCATAATGGCTGAAGCAAACATACTCTCTGTATTCGTTTCCTCATCAACCTTGCGTTTCCTCCACCAAAGCCAGCCCAGCAGAGTCAAAATTGCCGCACCGGCACTTCCCACCACCAGATAGTAAGTATCCAGTGAACCGCTGGTTTCAGGCTCCGGCTGAGCCAATGGCTTCACTGGCTCAGCGGATTGAACAACTGTTGGTTGGGGAACGGGTGTTATTTGATTCTCAAGTTTGGCTGCCACACCCTCACCTGGCACCGGCCGAGTCGAGTCAACCGGTTGTTGGGTGACTGGCCTTGTTTGATCCTCAAGTTTAGCGGCCACATCTTCAGCTGGCACTATCTGCTGTTGAGCAACAAGATTTGCCTGGGATTGTTTCTGCAAAACTGCAAACTGTTGATCCTTTAAAGCGATCAACTCCTGCATCATCGCCAGTTGTTTTTCCAGCTCTGCTACCTTGCTTTGTAACGCACCATCTGCCGGCACAGCTGCACTTCCATTTTCTTCGGCATTACCCTTAGCTATCTCCGACCGATCTGCTGCATTCTTGTCAGAACCTTCCTGCTCATTCACTGAGGCTATAACGGCATGATCAGCAACCGCCTGTTTAGCCGGAGCCGCCAGGGTTAACTGATTATCGACAGGTGCTTCGATTCCGCTCTGGACAGGCTTTGCCTTTTCCGTATCAACGTAAGCAGGAGCTGAGTGATTTTTCCACGCTTTTGTCTGCCGCCTGAACTCCGTTAACGCCTGATTTCTCGATAATTTAAGAACAATCCCTCTTTCAGGAATCTTCAGCATTTTTCCAGCCGTTAATGCATGAACATTTCCCTTATAGAATGCATGAGGATTTGCGTCATAAATCGCAATCATCATTTGCTCTACAGAAACGTCGCCCTGTTCTCTGGTTCGTTCAGCCACGCTCCAAAGCGTATCACTTCCAAGTGTAGGCCCATATTCGCCCTCACTGCTTTGTCCATTGGCATGCGACTGACGTTGAGGCGTAACGACTGGGGGTTGAGCATAGCTTTCAGTGCTGGTTGAAACGGGAATGATTGCCTGGTTATAAACTGAAGGAGGATCCACCAATACCGTAAATTCACGATACAAATTGCCTTTTGGCCAGCTTACTTCGAGCAGAAAATCCAAAAAAGGTTCCTTTAATGCTTCGTTCGAAGTCAGCTTAATAATCGCCGAACCATTAGACTGAGTAATGGTTTCAAATTTAATTTTCGACAGAAAATAAGTCCATGACACCCCCGCCTCATCAAATTTTTCAGGGGGAGCCAGTTTCACTTTAATGTCAGATGCGATCTCGCCTGACAAGACTAAAGAAATCTCAGCATCCAGATTTTGATTAAGGGCCGAGTGCAATTTAATCTCACCAATACCTAACGTATGTCCACTGGCCGGTGCCAGTAACGATACAACCGCTAAAGTTTTAGTTAAATTACGCACGCTGCTCTTCTTCACAATAATTACCACAGTTTCTTACCGCGTCCAGTCAAATATGTAGACAAGCTTAGACTAGATGTAATTTTTTACCAGCACTTCTGCTATTTGCACACTGTTTAATGCCGCGCCTTTTCGAACATTGTCACCCACCACCCACAAATCAATTCCCTGCGGGTGCGATATATCTTCCCGGATACGCCCTACAAACACATCATCATGGCCTGATGACTCGGTAACCGCCGTTGGATAACCGCCGTCTTTACGTTCATCCATAACCGTCACACCGGGCGCTTGTTCGAGCAAGGCTCTTACTGTAGCGACATCAATTTTCTTACGGGTCTCGATATGCACCGCCTCGGAATGTCCGTAAAAAACCGGAACCCGCACTGCGGTTGCGTTAACCAAAATACTGTCGTCACCCAGGATTTTTTGAGTTTCCCACACCATCTTCATTTCTTCTTTGGTGTAACCGTTGTCCATGAATACGTCAATCTGCGGCAACACGTTAAAAGCAATCTGTTTGGGATAGACATTGATGATAATGGGCTGCATGTTAAGCAAACTGGTGGTTTGCCGAACCAATTCTTCTATCGCTTCTTTGCCGGTACCCGAGACAGCCTGATAGGTACAGACATTGATACGCGAAATTCCCACTGCATCGTGAATAGGTTTTAACGCCACCAACATCTGAATGGTTGAACAATTCGGATTAGCGATAATGCCACGATTTTTATAGTCGGCGATTTTTTCGGGATTGACCTCCGGCACTACCAGCGGGATATCATCGTCATAACGAAACTGCGAAGTATTATCAATAACTATACAACCGGCAGCGACGGCCTTTGGCGCATATTCTGCCGAAACAGAGGCACCCGGCGAGAACAAACCGATTTGCACCTTTGAAAAATCGAAGCTAGCCAAATCTTTTACGACTAATGATCCGCCTTTAAAAGAGATTCTTTTACCTGCCGAATTGCTGCTGGCCAAGGCATAAACCTCGCCGACAGGAAAATCGCGCTCTTCCAGAAGAGACAGCATGGCTTCACCTACTGCACCGGTAGCACCAACCACGGCAACATTATATAGTTTGGTCATCTTAAGCTCCCTTCTGGGCAACAGAAACTGCTGCGCGCATCAATTGCATCGCAACGGAACCTATATAACTATCAGCCGGTAAAACTACATCTTTCTTTGTCATTAACTTTAAAACCTTTTATCCTGAGATTTGAACACCGATGATCACTACGTTTTTTTATGCCTGCCATCCTATGCCAGAACAGCAAAAACCTTTTTGGTGATATCACTAACACTGCCGACACCTGCTATCGAACTGAACTTGACCTGCTGCTCTGGCGCCGAATAATAGCCAACCAAAGGTTTAGTCTGCTGATGATAAACACTGAGTCGTTTGCGTACAGTTTCTTCTTTATCATCATCGCGCTGAATCAAAGGCTCGCCGGTCACATCATCGACGCCATCAACTTTAGGCGGATTAAACTCAGTATGATAAGTACGCCCGGATGGTAAATGCACTCTTCTGCCAGCCATGCGTTTGACAATTTCCTCATCTTCCACCACGATTTCAATAACCGTATCGATGCTGACGCCCATCTCCTTTAGGCCTTCAGCCTGAACAATGGTGCGGGGAAAGCCGTCCAGCAAAAAGCCGTTAGCGCAATCGGCTTGGGTAATACGCTCCTTGATCAAGCCTAAAATAATGTCATCGGAAACCAAGCCGCCGGCATCCATCACTTTTTTTGCTTCAACACCCAGCGGCGTTCCCGCCCGCACTGCGGCTCGCAACATATCCCCCGTTGAGATTTGCGGAATAGCATATTTTTCAGTAATAAATTGCGCTTGAGTTCCTTTGCCGGAACCGGGACTCCCTAACAGGATGACATGCATAACTAACTCCATTGTGTCGCTAGGACAGATGTAAACTCTAAATAACACTCGTAGGAATCGGACTAGCTTAATCCGACCCACAAAACCAAACAAAAACATAACGGACCATTTTATAACACATCAAATTTTATCTCTTGTAAAAATACCTATATGTCCCTATTCTTATCGATTTTTTTACATTCAGGAGAATAATAATGCGTGTTGAAGATTTAATGACTTCAAAAGTATTTACAGTCGAGCAGCACGACTTGATTGATCGTGTCTTTTTCTTAATTCATTACGAAAGAATTCGTCACTTACCCGTCGTTGAAAAAGGCAAAGTTATCGGGATTGTATCGGACCGGGATCTGTACAAAGCCTTAGGTCCAAAAAGCAACTCTCAAGCCATTGAAGCGACAACCGGAACCGGCACGACAGAGCTTCATGTCGTCCCTAAAAAAGTGCAACATATCATGCACCGGGGAGTCATAACCGTTAACCGTGACACCTACGCATCGGAAGCGGCTGCACTCATGGCCGAACATAAGATTGGCGCATTGCCTGTCGTCGATAAAGATAACAAACTGGTCGGCATTCTATCCTCCACCGACATACTCCGCGTTTTTTCAAAAATCGAAAAAGCGGACGAAACACGGGAGCAAAGAATCGCAGCCGGCGTCAGCCATAAATAAAGCGATGCAATTTGCGTAATCCCAAAGCCCCGGTGTAATGGGGCTTTTTTGTTTTAACCGGCAACCAACCATGACCCATAAAACACTTCCAGATCAAGCTATTAATGCCGCAACACAGGCCTGGCTGAAGTCCGTTATCATTGACTACGGCATCTGCCCATTCGCAAAGCGTGAACTGGAACGAGGCAGCATTCATTTCAGCGTCAATCACGATACCACCATTGAAAATTGCCTACTGCATCTGATACTCGAATGCGCTCGGCTGGATACTGATTTAGACATTGAAACCACGCTACTGATTTATGCCGATGCGTTTACGGAATTCGACGACTATCTGGACTTTGTTGGAATCGCCGAATCCTTGTTAATTGAACAGGGCTATGAGGGCGTTTACCAACTGGCGAGCTTTCATCCCGATTACTGCTTTCAAGGCAGCGATCCTGACGATGCGGCAAATTACACCAACCGCTCGCCTTACCCGATGTTACATCTGCTGCGGGAAACCAGTATAGATAGGGCCATAGCCAGCCACCCCGATCCAGAAAGCATCCCACAACATAATATTGAATTAACCCGAAAGCTGGGCTTGGCCAAAATGCAGGCTTTATTAGCGGGGTGTTATCCGGTTAAGCCATAAGAAGCGGCTCAGTCTTGTTGCTTAAAAGCCTCTAACTCCTTAGCCCGCGCGGCAGTCGCAGACATGAAACAGTCATTTGCGCTAACGCGAGCCAAGGTACCGCCATCGGGATCGTAATAAAAATCGCAATTGGCTTTTCTGTATTTAAGCCATAAACGCTGAACTTCCTGCAATTGCTGCTTACGTTCGGAAGAAAGGCTGGCCATCACCTCTTTATAAGCTTGATTTAACAGAACATCTTGCCGTTCGGTTTCAGCGCCCATACATTCAATCATTGCTGTAGTGACGCCGCCGGACTGATCCATGCAGGTCGAAAATGTTTGACTTAAATCCTCGTCAGCTGCACCGGCCGGCTGAACTATTGCAGCCATTAACCCGGCAATCGCTGCATATTTAAAAAAAGACATCATCGCACCCTTACAGCCTTGCTATAAAACAGCATACTACTTGATCTCTGCTGCTGCGGCGACAACAGTTTCAACCGCAACTTCAGTTTCATCGCTGACAGGCGCCTCTTCAACAGCCGCCTTGAATGGGTCCACAGCGGCAGCGTCATTTTTAACCGCAACGTCAGGCTGCACATCGTCAACAACAGCTTCAACAACTGCTTCGTTAATTTTAGTCTCAGCTCCCGGAACCTTATTTAAGGACTCCATAAAAGCCACAAACCAATCCTGATTTTTAACGCCGTTAAGATCAGGATCTTCACGTATGTCGACAGCTGCCGGCAAACTGCCCTTCCCTTTAGAGATTTCCAGTGCGGTCAGGCACGCTTCTTTATCGCCGCGCAAACCATAGATACAGGCCAAATTATAAGAAGCCGATCCGGCCTGTATCGCGTTGGCTTTTTCAAAATAGCTCTGGGCGCTTGCATACAAACCATCATTAAGTCCGACCGCTTTAATCCGCGCCAATTCCATGAACGCCACGCCGCCATCGATAGCCGCACCAAGATAGGCAGGTTCAATAGTCAGGCAAAAAGAAAATTTGGCAATGGCATCCTGGTAGAGCTTGGCCGCCTGATCGCCAGACTTGGTCCTCGCCTGATGCAGCAAAGCAAATCCCCAGTTATATAATGCCTCGGCAATTAACGGCTCGTTAGCGACGACCTCGGCATAATCATGATAGACCTTATTAAATAATTGATCAGCCTTAGCGCCTTCGCTGCTGCGCGCTTCGGTTGTTTGTTTGATAGCAGCTTTCAACTTAGCTTTTTTTGTTATTGAGTCAAAAAACGACATGATTTATCTCTCTTGATTTAGTAGTTTATAATCGTACGATATAGAATAACAGCTGAGCTGATAACAACACCATTCAAAATCTGTACGTATCAGATTACCGGAACACTATAAAGAGAAAAACATGTACGAATCAAACTGTTGCGATATCGCCAAAGAAAAAGTAAATTTGGAAACCTCACAAATTGCCTGGAAAGAATTGCAACGTTTTTTTGCTAGCGGTACTGCAGTATTCGTCGCCCCAGACCTGGATTTAGTCGACGTGGCCTACCAATTTTCCATTGACCATAAAGGTCAGGTTGCTACCTGGATGCAAAGCAATCAGGTAGCGCTGGTATCCGATCAGCAGGCAACCGACTGGTTTAAGGCCGATGCCGAAGTATGGGCTGTTGTGGTAAAACCCTGGATACTGGTCCAACAATAACCCATACCGTTTAATCCGCTACTTTAGCTTAATCCTTGCCCCTGGAACCTGATCTTCCCTTACCTCTTGCTTCGATCCGCTTGCTGTCAGGCTGCTTAACGCCACGAACCGTCGGTTTAGCGCCGCGAACCGCAGGTTTTTTAGTATGCCGTAAATCCTTTTTACCGGTCGTTTTATGGGGCGCGTTCTTTTTAGGCGCATCATTGACCTTTAACGATACCGGCTCATAGCCGGTATCAGCGACACGCGGAATTTGCCGCTTGAGCAGTTTTTCAATTTCCACCAGCATATAGGCTTCTTCCGGACATACCAGCGACAAGGCTTCACCATTGGCACCGGCACGTCCGGTTCGACCAATCCGGTGAATATAATCTTCCGGTACATGCGGCAAATCAAAGTTCACCACATGCGGCAAGTCATCAATATCCAGCCCGCGTGCGGCAATATCGGTAGCAACCAATACCGAAACTTTACCGGTTTTAAACTGCTCCAACGCCTTGTTGCGTGCGCCCTGCGTTTTATCGCCATGCAGCGCCGCGGTGCGGATACCGTCCTCAATCAACTGTTTTTCCAGACGGTCAGCGCCCTGTTTGGTGCGCACAAACACCAGCACTTGCTTCCAATTATTGCTGCCGATCAGATAGGACAATAACTCGCGTTTGTACTCACGACCGATTCCGTACACACGTTCCGAAACGTTTTCAGCCGTGGCATTTTGCTTGGCGACTTCGACTTCAACGGGATTGTTCAACAACTGCGAAGCCAGAGATTTAATGGTATTAGGCACAGTCGCAGAAAACAGCAGGCTTTGCCGCTTCTTAGGGATAAGCGCCATAATTTGCTTAATATCGGGCAAAAAGCCCATATCGAGCATACGATCCGCCTCATCCAGCACCAGTACTTCGACGTTGGACAGATTAATATTGCGCTGCTGCACGTGATCGATCAAGCGCCCCGGCGTTGCCACCACGATGTCGCAACCCCGGCGTAACTGACGGGTCTGGATGCCGATACTTGCACCGCCGACCACCGCTTCCACATGCAACGGCAAATGCGCGCCGTAGGTTTTGACGCTTTCATAGACCTGCGCGGCCAATTCACGGGTCGGCACTAAAATCAAGGCGCGAACCCGGCGCGGCTTTTGATGCGGATCATGATTTTCAGCCAGCCGTTGCAATAACGGCAAGGTAAAACTGGCGGTTTTACCGGTTCCGGTTTGCGCGCCAGCCAATACATCCTTACCGTCAAGGATCAAGGGAATGGCTTTTTGTTGTACCGGTGTAGGGGTGATATAGCCTTGATCGGCTACGGCTTTAAGGAGTTCGTCGGTTAAACCGAGCTGGGCGAAAGACATTGTTTAAATCTCAGGTAAAGGGGAAAGAAGGCAAAGGGCTAAGGGCGAAAGGCCAAGGGTTCAAGGGGATTTTTTCGCCTTTCGTCCTTAGCCTCCAGCCGGGCGGGGCATGTTACCCTGCCCGAAACGTTTTGCTTTGGTTAAGTGTAACTGTTTAGCGTAGACATCTCAGAAACGTTAGGAACGGGTTACAAACCCTGTTCCGCTTGAAACAAAAGACTAGAGACGAAAGGCTAAGTTTTTTTGCCTTTCGCCTTTCGTCCTTAGCCTCCCGTCATACTCATATAGCGCAATATAACCGGCTGCTCGTTAATATTAAATTCGTGTTTTTCCGGCTTGATCAGCATCGCGTCAACAATGGCCTGTTTCAGCGCCGCCATGTCGCCCGGATGAGTCCTGATGACCTGCTTTAAGTCGACCGAATGCTCATTGCCCAAACATAGCAGCAGCCGCCCTTCAACGGTCAAGCGCACCCGGTTACAGCTGCTGCAAAAGTTCTCGCTGTGAGGAGAAATAAAACCGACGCGGCTTTGTGTGCCTGCCACATTAAAATAATTCGACGGCCCGCCGGTTTTTTCAGGGGTAGCGACTAAAACAAATTTTTGTGCCAAATCGGCCTTGATCAAAGCACTGGAATAATAGGCCTCCGCCCGGTCATGCTGACTGACGATGCCCAGCGGCATTTCCTCAATAAAGCTGATATCAATGCCGTTATCGACCGCAAACTGAACCAGATCATTGACTTCCTGATGATTTCTATCCTTAAGAATGACCGCATTGATTTTTATCCGCTCGAATCCTGCGACTTTAGCGGCTTGAATACCTCTAAGCACCTGCTGCAAATCGCCGGTTCGGGTTATCGCCTTAAACTTGTCGGCATCCAGCGTATCCAGGCTGATATTGATGCGTTTTACACCCGCGTCTTTTAAAGACGCGGCCATTGTTTCAAGTTGAGAGCCATTGGTCGTTATTACCAGCTCAGTCAGACTTTCGATACGTCCGATATTTTGCAACAATCCCAGCGCACCTTTTCTGACCAAAGGCTCGCCGCCGGTGATTCTGATTTTTTTTACCCCTAATTCAGCGAATGCTTGCGCTAGGGTATAAAGCTCTTCCAGCGTTAAAACCTGCGCGCGCGGCAAAAACGTCATGTCTTCAGCCATGCAATACAGGCAACGGAAATCACAACGGTCGGTAATCGAGATTCTTAAATAATCGACAGTTCTGCCGAAACGGTCGATTAATTGAGTGGGAGGGGGCGTTTGAGTCATTAGACAGGCGATAAAAAATCCAAGACGCTAATATTAACATAGTATTGGCGTTTTATAGAGGGCATCTGCTAACCTGATTTACCGCGCTTAACGGCGTCTTTAATATTTCCACCGGTCGGCCGCGATTTTTTTGGTATATTGAACATACACTGCCTCTTGATAGCTTGCATCATTGATAGAAAACCACCATGAAACGCAACAATGCCCTGACCATACTCAGAAAAATAAAGCCCATACTGACACAGCAGTTTGGTGTTACCCAAATGGCATTATTCGGCTCAACCGCACGCGATGATGCCCGTGACAATAGCGATGTGGATATTCTGGTTGGGTTTGATGGCCCCGCCACCTCGGCGCGCTATTTTGGCGTGCAGTTTTATCTGGAAGACCAGCTAGGTTGTCAGGTCGACCTGGTCACCGAAAAAGCCTTGCGCCCTGAGCTACGCCCATTTATTGAAAAGGAAGCCATCAATGTCTGAACCGATAGAACGTGAATGGCGTTTTTATCTGGACGATATGATTTCCTTCGCCGAAAAAGCACTCAGTTATACCGATGGCTTTGATCAGCAGCGTTTTGTCGCTAGCGGCTTAAACTACGATGCCACCGTGCGCAATCTGGAATTAATCGGCGAAGCCGCCACCCATATTCCCGACGAAATCCGCCAAAATAGCCCGCAAATTCCCTGGCGGATGATCATCGCTACCCGTAACCGGTTAATTCATGGTTATCTGGGGATTGATAACGACACTTTGTGGAGCATTATCCAGACGGATATTCCCGCATTGTTACCGCTGTTGCAGCACCTACAAAAAACAGAAATATAAGCGTATGTTGTCCAAATAGTCATGTGCCGACGTTTAGCGGCTGCCATCAATCCCGAACGATGGACTTTCGCAAGCTCAGTCCATCCTACTGCCCTAACCTATCGTTCAAGCGGGACGGGATTTGCGGTACAGCCCCCCATCCTACGGCTCTCAATCCAGAAACGCCCTAATCGCAGCTATTCCCTGGCCTCCGCTTTGCTGCGCCGTAGTCAGGCTGGTTTCGGTCATGCCGCCCAGGGCATAGACAGGCATATTGACCTTGGCGACCAGATCGGCAAATTGCTCCCAGCCCAGAGATGCGGCACCCGGATGGGTTTGGGTTGCCAGTACCGGGGCCAGAACGACAAAATCCACGCCTATTTTTTGCGCCTGTTGCAGTTGTTCAAGGTTGTGGCATGACGCGGCGAGCCACTTGCTGTTTCCGGAGCGCGTGGTCAAAGCCTGTCCTGAGCGTAGCCAAAAGGGCTGTCCTGAGCAAGGCCGAAGGGCCATTAAGTCACGGCTGGTCAGGTGGATGCCGTCCACTTCGACTGAACAGTCAACGGCGGAATTCATTAACAGCAAGGCTTGCTGCTGTTGGCATAAGGGGTAAGCCTGTTCAATAAACTTTGCGACGGCGGCGGGCGGCAGGGTTTTCAATCTGGCCTGGATCAGTTTGACGCCTCGGTTCAATAGCTTTGTCAGGTTAGGCAATAGCACGGCTTCATCTGCGTCATCCAGAATCGCGTAATGATGCGGCAACCGGGCGGCGGTGATAATGGGCTGATTGGCGGTCGGAAATACGTAGTGTTCCAGTTCAGCCGGTGTTACCCATTTAAACGGCTGGCCTTCCAAGCTTTTAGCTTCGCCTGAAAACTGCTCGACCAAGAAAACGTTGAGTTGTACGAACCGGTCGGGGTACTGGTGGTTGATGGTAATCAGCGGGGTTGCCGCTGTTACGGTGATGTTGAGTTCTTCCTTGAGTTCACGAGCCAAAGCAAATTTCGCTGTTTCCGATGCTTCAATCTTGCCGCCGGGGAATTCCCATAAGCCGCCTTGGTGCAAATCGGCATGGCGCAGGGAAATCAGGATTTTTCCTTCCGGGTTTTTGACTACGCCTACGGCGACTTGGAGTGGATTCATATATTTAGTGGGACGCAGGAACGGTCATCGTAATACACAAGTTTCTGAGGTATACCGTCATTCCGGCAGGGATTGCCGGAATCCAGAACACAAGGATGTGAAAAAATAAATCAAAATGGGGTTCATGTAACTAAAAACGGCTAGCAAGTTCTGGAGCTGCCATCCATGGCTACTGGATCCCGGCATTCCCTGCCGGGATGACGAAGTCTTATTATTTTCTACGCTCCGGCATCTTTCACCTTGTACCTTTCACCTGCTTTTAAGTCCTGTATTCCGCATTGATTTTCACATATTCATACGACAAATCGCAGGTTAACACTTCCTGTACAGCATCGCCGCGACCCAGTTTGACGGTCACGGTGATTTCTTCCTGGTTCATCACCCGCTGCCCGGCTTCCTCGGTGTAATCGTCGGCTCTGCCGCCGTTTCTGACGATGCAGACATCATCCAGATACAGTTGCACGTTTTCCAGCACCATGTTTTCGACGCCGGCGCGGCCGACTGCCGCCAATATCCGTCCCCAATTCGGATCGCTGGCGAAAAAAGCGGTTTTCACCAGCGGCGAATGGGCGATGGTTTTACCGACGCGCACGGCTTCTGCATCGGTCAAGGCCTGCCCGACCACGATGCGCATCAGCTTGGTTGCGCCTTCGCCGTCCCTGACGATGGCTTCAGCCAGTTGTTTGCAGACGGCCATCACCGCATCGGCAAAAATCTTATAATTTTTGCTGTCCTGTTTGATTTCGGGAGCCAGCGAGCAACCGCTTGCCATCAATACGCAGGCGTCATTGGTCGAGGTGTCGCCATCAACGGTAATGCGGTTGAATGATTGTTCAACGGCCAGCGCCAGGCAGTTTTGCAACAAGACTTGGTCGATTTTCGCATCGGTGGCGATAAAGCCCAGCATGGTCGCCATATTGGGCTGGATCATGCCCGCGCCCTTGGAAATGCCGTTGATGATGATGGTTTGACCTTCAATTTCGATGACCTTGGATACGCCTTTGGCAAAGGTGTCGGTGGTCATGATCGCCTGGGCGGCCTTGTCCCAGTTGTCGGTATTCAGGTTGCTTACAGCTTCCCGCAAGGCGGCTTTGATTTTTTCTACCGGCAGCGGCTGGCCGATCACGCCGGTAGAAAAAGGCAGCACCTGGGTTGCTGCGCCATCCACGACTTTGGCAAGGTCGGCGCAGGTCGCCAACGCATCCTTCATGCCCTGCTCGCCGGTGCCGGCGTTGGCATTGCCGGAATTAATCAGCAGCCAGCGCGGACTATGAGCCAGATTCGCTTTTGCCACATGCACGGGCGCAGCGCAAAATGCGTTCTGGGTAAAAACCGCCGCACAGGTCGAATGCTCGGCCATTTGTATCACCAGAATATCATCCCTGACGGTTTGTTTGATGCCTGCACATGCGGTACCCAGCGTCATTCCAGGTACTTCGTGCATGGTCGGGAAACTGCATTGCCCTACTGCCATAAGTTAAGCCTCGTTAAACCTTAAAAAACACAAACACGTTATCGATTTTTTTAATTTCCGTGCTCATCAGTTGGCATTGTTTTTTTAGAGCCTCTAACTGTTGCGACTGTTCACTGATCGCAAAAGGTAAAATCAATTCCACTTCTATCTGGCCGTCCAGATAATGGATTCTAAAATCATCTATAACCAACTTAACGTCCACCAGATAGCGATTCAACAATCGCTGCACTTCCCCGCGAGACAGCGGCCTGGATTGCTCTTGCAAACTCTCGTCATCTTCGGGATCGACATGCACCAGCACATCCATCACGTCGTCAAAACGCCTGATCAAGTCATCCCTGACCCTATCGCCTATCATGTGTCCTTCAGAAACAGTAATGCGTGGATCAACGACGATATGCGCATCGATCAATGCATCCTCGCCCATTTGCCGGGTACGCAATAAATGGATGCCTTCAACGCCGTCAATCGCATGAATGGCAGTTCTGATGTCGGCGACCAGTGCGGGCGGCAATGAGGTATCGACCAGTTCCTTGATGCTTTCAAGCACCAGGTTCAAACCGATTTTAGCCACCATCAATGCGACTACGACGGCCGCAACGCCATCAGCCAACGGATAGCCCATCATCACCGCACCTATGCCGAACAAAACCACCAGCGATGAGATCGCATCACTGCGCTGGTGCCAGGCATTGGCCAGCAGCAATTTGGACCGGGTCTTTTTGGCGATGCGCTTGGTGTATTGGTATAGCCATTCGTTAATCAGGATTGACAGGGTCGCAACGCCCAATGACAACACGTTGGGCACAGGCAGATGCTCGGGATCCGCCATGCGCTCCATGACCGACCAGACGATAGCGCCGCCGATCGCGATTAAGCTACCCCCCAAAATGACCGTCGCGATGGTTTCAAAGCGACGATGGCCATAAGGGTGTTCATGGTCAGCCTCGCGACTGCCCAACTTAACCGCAATAATCACCAGCAGGTCGCTGAGCAGATCCGATAGCGAATGAATACCGTCGGCAATCAGCGCCGCCGACTGCCCAAGGATGCCAAAACCGATTTTGATCAGCGTCTGGAGAACATTAATCGCCGCCCCGACATAGCTGGCCCTGGCTTTTAGTTTATCCATTTTTACGGCATCTGAAACTTCAGCCATTATTCGTCTTCTTCCAAAATAATAATGTATTCATGATTGCCTGAAATGGCTCGTAGGTTGGGTTAGGCGCAGTCCAACTTACGAATCTCCCACTTCCAGAATGATAATGTATTCATGATCACCTGAAATGGTTTCCAGTACCTTATGGCCATTGATTCGGCACCAGGTCGGAATGTCCTGCATCACACCCGGATCGGTACAGATAACCTCCAGCTGATCGCCCGCTTTAAGCTGTTTGACCTTATCCTGGGTGCGAATGACCGGCAACGGACACAGCAGGCGGCGGGCATTGAGAATTTCCCTGTTCATATAAACCATTCTTGTGGAATTTCGTCCGCAGCAAAAGGCTTGACCTGAATAATCCGTTCGGAGCCGTCCTTGTCAGTAATACTCACATCGACTTGTTCCGCATCGCGCCCTTGGCCGTAGCGGGCGGTAATTCTTGCGGCCAGGAACAAGTCCTCGGCGGAAGGCGAGCCATCCACCAGCACCAGTGGACCGGGATGACTGGCGCAACTCAGGGTAATAAATTCTTTTTTGTAACCCTGCATAAAACGGCCTTCGCCTTCTTCCCTGGCTACGATGACTTTAAAATTTTGCTCCGGCCTGATGTGCCTGCCGACTTTCAGCAGCATCACGTCGTCCAGGTCATATTGTTTATCGCCGTCACGCGCTTTCCATAGATCGACCAGTTTGGACGAATAACTGGCATCGGTCAGAAAACAGCAGCCGCCCGCAGGCTGGGCATAGTCATCAAAGCCGAATTGCTCGGCCATCGCCATCTGCGGCTTGCGCGAGCGTCCGCTAAAATCGTGCAGTTTTTCCCGGTCGACCCAGCCTTCACGTTCCGGCAGCGTTGCCGGCAGATTCTTGGCGCACAAAGGCCGCAATAATAAATCATCGGCACCCGACTCTCGGGCCACTATCGGCATCGTCGCTTTGCGTTGCGACATCGGCCGTTGGCCGATCACTTCGCCGGTGATAATAAAATCGAAATCATTCTCGACTATCCACTGTTTGGCCTTGTTGACCATGAAAATCTTGCAATCCAGGCAAGGATTCATGTGCGCGCCGTAGCCGTGTTTGGGGTTAATCAGGACGTCTTTGTATTCCTCGATCACATCGACGATATGTAGCTTCATGCCCAGCTGTTCGGCGACCCATAAGGAGTTATTGCGTTTAGGTTTGGCCTTGTCATGGGCTCTGATCGCGTGGGTGTGGCCTTCTACGCAAAAACCGGTAAAGAAGTTGATCCCTTCGACATGAACACCCTGCTCCATGATGGTTTTCGCCGCCAGCATTGAATCCAGCCCCCCGGAAATTAACGCCACTGCTTTTCTTTGTTTACTCATATTCACTCAAAAAAAATTGAAATTGTTGGCTATTGTACCGGCTTATTTTCCAAAGTGACTTTCAATTACATGTACCGGCGTCGTAGGTACGCTATGTACATCATGACTACCTTTCCTCAAGCGGATACGGCGTACTCCGGCCTACAACCGATCCAGCGGACTGATCACACCTTTGCCGCCTTTGTTTAACACATGTGTATAAATCATTGTCGTGGCGACATCGCTATGTCCCAGCAATTCCTGGACAGTGCGGATGTCGTAACCCGCCTGCAAAATATGCGTCGCAAAACTGTGGCGTAAAGTGTGCGGAGTAGTCGGCTTGGCGATACCCGCCGATTAAGCCGACCGCTTAACATAACGTTGCACCTGCTTTTCTTCAACATGATGACGACGTTCCGATTTGCTGCGCGGATCGACGGAATAGTTTTTAGCCGCAAACACATATTGCCATCCCCATTCTTTCGAAGCGTTGGGATACTTGGTTGCCAACGCATCCGGCAACCACACATCGACCTTGCCCAGAATAACATCCTGCTCGTGCCACTCCCGACGCAACGCCAGCTGAACGCGCATCGATTCAACCAGACTCTCCGGCAACATAGTCACCCGATCTTTGCCGCCCTTACCGTCACGCACGATAACTTCCCTGCGTTCCAGCTCAACATCTTTCACCCGTAACCGCACCGCCTCCATCAAACGCATACCGGTGCCATACAATAACTTGACGATCAAGCCAATCGGTTCCGGTGATGTGGAGGCCTCGTTTAATAGGGCCTGTATTTCCTGGATGGTGAGCACCACCGGCAAACGCCGGGGCTTTTTCGAGCGCTCAAAATTATCCAGCCACGGCAAATCGACGACCAACACCTCGCGGTACAAAAACAAAATTGCCGACAGCGCCTGATTTTGTGTAGAACTGGACACATGCCGCTGCGTAGCCAGATAAGTTAAAAACGCCTCCACCTCAAGTGCACTCATTTCCAAGGGATGGCGCTTTTGATGATATAAAATAAACTGTTTAATCCAGGAGAGGTAAGTTTTTTCCGTACTCAAGCTATAGTGCTTAAAACGAATTTTGTCGCGGACTTGGTCGAGTAATTTTTTGGGTTGTGCCGATGTCGTATTTGTTTGCATGACCTGTCGCCTTGACTTATACTCTAGCCCAGTAAAAACAATAAGATAATTTTAATTAAAATGATTATACGACATATCGCCTGGATTATTGGACAATTGTTGTCGTATATATTACGTTAGGCATGGGGAGCCAAATGTCATCGGAAGCTATCTTCGGAATTATTATCGCAAGTGTCATTATCCTGTCCTTTGTGAGTAAGCTTCTGCCGAAGCGTCGGCCCAAGGAAAAACACTTTAAGTGCGCACGTTGCGGCGCAGTTTCGCATCATACCGAACGTACCATCGAGGCATGGCGCAACAACAAAACCAAGTTTTTCTGCCCAGCGTGTCATGCCAAGTGGCTTCAATCCAAGCCGCCTCAGTTTTCCCGTGGCCGTGGCAGTGCCGGTTCAGGCTGTCTCGGTATCGTTGTTTTTTTCGCGTTTATTCCGCTGGCAGGCTATCTTCTGGTGCGAGCATATGCCTAATGCCTAACATAGCGGTCAAAGGGACGCGCCGCCCTAAGGCGGTTTTGAAGGTTGGTTTTTTTATCGGGTTCAGTGGCTTCGCTTGGCTTTCTTTAGCGGCGCGCCCCTTACCTTTACGTTATGTTCAAAAAAGTTCTTGATATTCCGTACGTATAGTCGTACGCTTAATTAAGGAGGTATTTATCATGACTATTTTGAATGCTACAGAAGCTCGTTCTAAGCTATACACCCTAATCGACGAGACCATGGAAACCCACCAACCTATTGTAATCACGGGGAAAAGGGGTAATGCGGTTCTTGTCTCTGAAGAAGACTGGAACTCCATTGCTGAAACTCTCCATCTACTCTCTGTACCTGGAATGAGAGAGTCAATAAAAGAGGGGATGAAGGAAGACCTATCAGAATCTTCTAAGGAGCTCGATTGGTAAGTTGGGAGCTGTTGTATACCAAACAAGCACAAAAAGATGCTAAGAAACTGTCAGCATCTGGGTTAAAGAAAAAAGCGCAAGCACTTCTCGAAGTGATAAAAGAAGACCCGTATCAAAACCCACCTCCATATGAAAAGTTGGTGGGTGATTTATCCGGTGCATATTCAAGACGAATCAATATTCAACATAGGCTTGTCTATCAAATCTATGAAGAAGAGCACGTAATAAAAGTCATTCGTTTGTGGACGCACTACGAATGAAAATTGAACATAACAAAAACGTTCAACTCGGACATACCTTCGCGGTGATCGGGGTGATCTTGTCTGACCCTCAGCACTAATTTTGCTAGCGGTTTTTTAATCGCTTATTTTGGATATTGTGCATCAATTGGCGGTTTGCTGGCGCGAAACCACCTTATAGCCCTTATCTCAGCCAAAATTAATCCTGGCTTCCAGGTCATTACTGGAATCGGCATTTTTCAGCGCTTGTTCCAAACTGATTTTTTCTGTTTTGTACAGTTCAAACAACGCGTCGTCAAACGTCTTCATGCCTTTGCTGCCGCTCGATGTCATGGCCGATTTAATTTCATTTAATTCCCCTTTTAAAATCAGATTCGCTATATGCGGAGTGTTGATCATCACTTCAATAGCGGCACAGCGCTTCCCGGCTATATCGGGAATCAGGCGTTGGGAAATAACGCCATTTAAATTGACGGCAAGATCCATAAACAATTGCGGATGATATTCATGGGGGAACATATTGACTACCCGCTCCATAGCCTGATTGGCATTGTTTGCATGCATGGTCGAGATGCATAAGTGACCGGTATTAGCCAACTCCAAAGCTGCCGACATGGTTTCCCGGTCCCGAATCTCGCCGATTAAAATAACATCGGGAGCTTCCCGCAAACAGGCTTTTAGCGCTCTGGCATACGAGTCAGTATCTACGCCGACTTCGCGCTGATTGACGATTGATTTCAGGTTCGGGTGCGAAAATTCGACCGGATCTTCAATAGTTAAAATATGACCTGCCGAATTAGCATTGCGGTGGTTAATCATGGCCGCCATCGTGGTTGATTTTCCCGATCCGGTGCCGCCTACCATTAATAACAGCCCCCGTTTGGCCATGATTAATTCCATTAAAATATCCGGCGTGCCTAAATCCTTACCGGTAGGAATTACCGAAGGAATCAGCCGCATAACGAGACCGACGGTTCTGCGTTGATAAAAGACATTGGCGCGAAACCGCGCACTGCCATCCGGCAGACTGATCGCAAAATCCAGGTCTCTGGCAACAATAAACTCGTTTTGTTGTTCCTGGGTCATAATCCCGAAAGCCCCCGATTGCGTTAATTCGGGAGTCAGCAGAAAGTCATCCATGGAGACAGCACGCCCGGAAATTTTGACTTTAACCGTCGAACCAACTGTTAAAAACAGATCGGAGGCATTCAATTTAGCCATTTCCGCCAGATACGGAAGAATATTTAAACAACCATCTTCCGGCATTGCACCCAGAATCTGATAACTTACCGTTTCCGGCTCAGCAGGTTCGATGTTTACTTGTCCTGAGTCCGGGACGACCAATAACACCAAGCCGCTACCCTCAAACTTGGCACTCACCGTAAATTTCTCGCCCTCCGGCGCGGCGCAGTTAAACATTAGCGCCTTGTTTTGGATTAATTCCTGTTTCTGCGCGTCATTAAGCAGACCAAAGGCAATTTCTTTTATTATATTTGGGCTTAGCTCATTTTTGCCCAAGGGATATTCCTCCCCGGCTAATCCCAGGAGTGCCGGAGAGCCGGCTTTTAAAGACAAACTATCCGCTTTTTTTTCCAGCATTAATTTTAAATAAGGTGTTAGGCTCATGTCGGCATCTGGTTTTGTATGGTAAAAAGGGGGTTAAAAAACTGCCTGCATCACTGCCATTAAGTTGAGGATTTGGCGTTGTGTGGGCGCGAATTTATTCGCGCCCACAATATTCAATCATCACTTTTTCAGCCTAACTTAATGGCAACGACACTCCCGCGTGGGAACGCGGGAATGATTTTTCTCTTAAGTTGGCACCTATGGTTTACAAACTCCGTCCCGCTTAGGAAAAAACCACGAATTCTGTCCCGCTTAAGCAGTAATTCCTTAGTTTCTAACAATTTCCTTGGTTATATTTTCTGATGGAAAACTATCATCCTCATCGCCACCATCATTTTTTGATTGCAACGAAAGCCCGCCTAGCGACCGGTCTTCACCGGAGGCTAGTTTGATCTGCAAGCGCAACTCATTTTGGGAGTCGGCATTTCTTAAGGCTTCTTCGTAATCTATTCTGCCCGCCTGATAAAGTTCCAACAAAGCCTGATCGAAGGTTTGCATGCCCAGTTCGCGGGATTTGGCCATCAACGGCTTGATGCTGGAAGCCTCGCCTTTGGCGATATAATCCGAAATCAACGGTGTATTTAATAAAATCTCAATGGCTGCACAACGCCCACCATCAACGGTTTTAACCAGACGCTGAGAAATAATGGCGCGTAAATTGACCGAAATATCCTGCATCAATTTCGTCTGGCTCTCAATAGGAAAGAAACCTAAAATCCGGTCGATAGCCTGATTGGCATTGTTCGCATGCAAGGTAGCTAAGGCCAAATGGCCGGTTTGAGAGAACTCCAAGCCGTAATTCATAATCTCGGCGCTACGAATTTCTCCCAACACAATAACATCGGGAGCCTGGCGTAAGGTATTATGCAACCCCGCTTCCCAGCTCTTGGTATCGACGCCGACTTCTCGTTGCATGATGATACAGTTTTTATGGGCATGCACGTATTCAATAGGGTCTTCCAGGGTGATGATATGGCCGTAACTGTTCTCATTACGATGGTCGATCATTGCTGCCATAGACGTTGATTTACCGGAGCCGGTACCGCCGACCATGATAACCAGGCCGTTTTTGTTCATCATCACTTCTTTTAAAACAGACGGCAATCCCAATTGATCGAAATTGGGTATTTCTGCGGCAATTACCCGGATAACCAAGCCCTGGCAGCCTTGCTGAACATAGGCATTAACCCGGAACCGGGATAACCCGGCAGGCGCAATCGCAAAATTACATTCTTGCGTTTCTTCAAACTCCTTAAGCTGCTTGTCATTCATGATGCACTGCGTCAGGGCCTTGGAATCATTAGCCGATAATGCCTGCTGCGCAACCGGTGACATTTTGCCTTTGACTTTTATTGCAGGTGGAAAACCGGCGGTAATAAATAAATCAGACCCTTCTTTATGTAACATAAGTTTTAATAACTTAATCATAAAGTCCATCGCTTCTTTTCTTTCCATTGACTTCCCCCCTGTATTGGTTGTCTATAATTGGTTTTATCCTGAATGGAATAATACCCCTTGATTATAATTTTAATTTTTAAAGATACCTAAAAAAACACCTGCCAGTTGGGTTTTATCCAAAACGGACAACAGCATAGCTTAGCCCGGCAAACTGATTTGGAACGCGCCTAATCTTTCCGGCGGTAATTCCAGCCAGCTGGTGATCGTCCACAGTATAGCGAGCGGTTCCCTTTCTATTGAGACGGTGAAAGTATTATCCAATTCAGGAAAAAAGATTATTCGCCACAGAGAGCACGAAGAACTCGAAAAAAAACAATCCTATTAATTCAATAGATTGACTCCGCTAACGATGAGTGCGGGAAAGATTAATCTTATCATGCTGATCGGCGTCGAAAAACAATCCTTTTTGTCGAATCCCGATAGCATAAAAGCTAGACAATTCAGAGCAGCTGCATGGAAACAGACATAAAACCAGGGTCGCCAAACGACAGACTGGCTTACCTGGACACCCCGCCAGTCGCACAACATTAGCAATCAACATCTGATTTAACGCACCATTCTTGTGCGTCACCTAAGATACGGTTTTAACAACATCCTCTCAAAACCTTAGCTGCGTAAGGTTCCAGGAACTATGGCTTGCTTATTGCTTTACATCAAAAATGTATTGTTTCATTTTTAACGCATAACTAAGGATAAATCACATGCTGTCAGAAACTGAACGTTTCGAAACTTTCTCCCCCTATATTCGGAGCGTTGCCCAGTGCAAGGAAATTCTCCGCGATTTGAATGGAACCTGGGGACTGGTTTCCGCCATTGCGGAAATCAGCTGCCCCACAGAAGCCGCCACCATACTGCCGGCGATGGAAGCGACAAAAAAAGGTTTTGCCGATCTTGAAAGCAAACTGACCAGCCAGCTGGTATCCGAAGAAATCAAAAAGACCTGTCTTGAACTCGAATCCAAAGCGCAAGTATCGATAGATATTCTGGTACGCAACCTGTATGAGCGCACCGCAGACATCGGCTTTCTGGCGACCAACGCCGATATCTGCAATTTTGTGCTGGCCTCCGTAAGCGGCGAAAGAACCGATATAAATTCACTTAACCAACTGCTTGACGAATACGGCTTAAAATATACCGTATACGACGATATTATCATTTTGGATACCGACAGCCGCATACTGGCCAGACTTGACCGCAACACGCCCACAGTCACTCAAAGCATTTTCGACCCGATTATCCGCCAGACCTTGCACTCAATAGAGGATTATGTCGAAACCTTTGGCAAAACCAATCTCCGCCCGGGCATAGACCGGGCTCTTATTTATTCGAAACGCATCGTCGATCCGGTCGATGATTCGGTGATCGGCGTTTTGTGTTTATCGTTTCGTTTTGATAACGAAATGAAAGGCATCTTTCGCAGCCTGCAAAAGAAAGGAGACAAAGCTGTCATGTTGCTGCTGGATGCCGACTCGGTCGTCATTGCCACCAGCGACTACGACCATGTACCGATCGGCCGCGTCATTGAAGCCGTTCCTGAAGGAGATCACTACGGCATGCTCGACTTTGCCGGACGCGAATATCTGTCGGTAACGCACAGAGGCCGTCCCTACCAGGGTTATACCGGACAGGAATGGTACGGACACGCGATGATTCCATTGCAGTCGGCATTCGGTTTTTCCGCGTCCGACAAGGAGATCAATGCCGAAATTCTCCAGCATGGCGACTCGCTGTCTACCGAGCTGTCGAGCCTCATTGCCGACGCCGCCGAAGACATCAACCTGTTTCTGCACCGCGTGATCTGGAATGGTCAGGTCATGGCGACTAACGAGCACGGCAACCTGTTATCGCTGAAGGCGATTCTAAAACAGCTTCGTTCGATGGGAGCTCGAACTGCGCAAGCGCTTGCCGACTCCAGCAGCAAGCTGCATACCACGATGATTACCTCCGAACTGCGCAATGCCGAATCCATCGCGCGGCTGATGATCGATATTATGGATCGCAACCTGTACGAGCGCAGCAATGATTGCCGGTGGTGGGCGCTGACTTCGGAAATCCGGCGCATTCTCTCCGAAGGCCGCCTGAGCGCCAATGATAAAGCCAAAATCACCGACATCCTGGTCTACATCAACAAGCTTTACACCGTCTACACGCGCCTTTTTATCTACGACATCAAAGGCACTATCGTCGCCGAGTCCAATCTGCATAACGACCCCATGGATGCCGTAGGCAGACAGGTGCATGCCTCGTACGCGCAGGAGACTTTTTCCTTGCGCTCGCCGCAGGAATACCGGGTCTCGCCCTTTGAAGAATCCTGGCTGTATGGAAGCAATCCCACCTATGTTTACAATGCCGCGATCCGCCATATTGACGACATCAACAAAGTGGTCGGCGGCATCGGCATCGTTTTTGACTCTACGCCCGAATTCAAGCACATGCTTGAAGATTGCCTACCCGACAAACCCGGCGCTTTCGGCCTGTTTGTGGAACGGCCCAGCGGCCGCATTATTGCAGCAACCGAAGCTTCCAATTACCAGAACGGCGAGATTCTTTGGATAGACCCTGAATTTTTTGAGCTGCAAGAAGGCACAGGAAAATCCAAGATCGTGCTTTATAACAAAAAGTACTATGCGGTCGGCTGTTACTCGTCGCGAGGATACCGCGAGTTTAAAACCACAGGGGACTATCATAACGATGTCGCTGCGTTCGTGTTTATTCCGATCGGCGAGAAAGCCGAGACTACCGGTTCCGAACAACGCGTAGCCATCACTTACCCGCAAGAGCCGATAACCGGAGATGTTGTCGATCTGGCAACGTTTTACATCGGCTCGGAAGTTTACGCATTTCTTGCCGCCGACGTGTTGGAAGCCATGGATGTTACGATGATCAACAGCCTGCCCGGCGTGAAATCCTATATCGTCGGCAGCGTCATGTATTGCGATAACAGCCCCGACGGCATCAACGAAAAAATCCCGATCATCGTCATCAGCGGCCGGATTCTGACCAACACGCCCGTTGATTCGGATAGCTTGGAAAAGAATAGCGGTGCAATCATTGTTGTCCGGACCCAAGCAGGCCCGATTGGCCTGTTGGTTGACGGACTTGATGCAATTCCGAGCTTTGAAACATCGCAAGTTCAGCCGGTTAATGAATTATTGCGTGGTGACGGTGGCTACGTAAAATCATTGGTCAACATCCCTGAAAGCAACACGTCCGGAAAAATGCTTATCGTATTGAATCAAGAACTGATTCTTGCGTCGGTTCGCAAGCAATAACTATATCTGCTCGCGGATGGTTTTATCAATACTTGGGGTAAAGGAGGACAGACTCCAGCCCCTATAAAACATAAATTCCTGATTCCCACGGCTCCAAGGGAATCCCGATAATATAAAAGCTAAACAACCGTCTCAGCAGGTGACTAAACATCCCGTGTGGTACATCACTCATGCCACTAATAAAAACGCATGCCGGCCAAAGAAAGACGACGCCCAGAGTCGTTGGATCAACGACTTGGTAAAACGGCGTAATGCCAACATCGCGGCGGTGGCGGTAGCCAACAAGAACGCACGAGTCGTCTGGGCCAGAGGCAGCAAAGATCTCATTAACAGGCCGGATATAGGGTAGCAACTGGGTTGGCTGACCGTAGCGATCAAAGAGAAAAAGATTGCAAAACGGCGGGGAGTCGCTATTTTTGCGACAGCTTTTATGGGCATCCCTGCCCAACAAGCGGCAAAAATCACGCGACCGCTGATGCCTGCGGCTGCCCCAGCCGTCCTGGTCACTCGATCGCTACCCAACAAG